>CAZUBT010000001.1:0-38410 GCA_964618815.1 uncultured Desulfobacterales bacterium
GAATGCCCTGGTTGGCAAAACAGTGCACAAAGCTCTTGTCTTCCCCGGGCAAAAAGGCCATGATGTTGGCCCCCAGGACATAGGGGGGAATAATGAGGAGGGGTTTCCCCTTGTCCCGGACTTTGACCTCTTGATGCCGGGGCAGGACTTGATAAAGATAATAGCGCGCGGTCTCCGCCACCTTGATATAGCCCCCGTCATCAAAGTGAAGGCCATATTCCGGTTCAATGTCGCGAATGGCCTGGGGGTAGGTATGGACCAACAGGTCCATCACTTTGGCCTGCCGGGCCATAAAGGTGGCAATGTCTTCGCCTTCGAGGCCGAAGGCGGTATTCAACCAGGATTGAAAGACCCCCTCCATAAATTGCACATGGAAAGCATTCATAGACCGCAGGCCGTTGATCAGCCCCTTTTCCCCCAGCTGCAGGTTAACTTGCATAAGGGCAAGATAGTCAGCGATGGTATCGTGGGGAGGATGCTGTTTTAGTTTGTCTCTCTCCACCGCGCTTAAGGAACCCAGGGCGGTCAAGGAAGGAGCCATGAAATCTTGCACACTCCGGCACAACCCCACCCAATAGGTCTGGGTCGCCTTGGCCTGGTCCAGAATGGCCGTCATCACTTGTTCGTTGATTTGCGCCGCCTTTTCCAAGGCGAGGCTTGGAGATTCATATATCTCGCCAGCTAAACCAACCTGAGGTTTCATGACTCACTCCCTTGATCTAAAGTGCTAACAACCCTGATTAGGCCAAGAAGCCTTCCATCTTTTGAAAACCGGCATCAACCGCCTTCTTAAAGGTTTCGCTGCCCTTGGTGCAGGCCTTGAGCCAATCGGTGTAGACCTTTTTCCCCTCCTTGGGAAGCATCGTGGCCTGTTCCAGGGACAGGTGCAATATCGTTTCGGCCTGCTCCTGGAGCATGGCCATGGCGTTGAAAGTGTTGTCAAAAGCGGCCCGGTTGAACTCCATCATCTGTTTGAACGCTTGTTGCTTTTCCATTTCGATTCTCCGTATGGGGTAAGGGGTCTTATCCCCCTAAGGTCGTGAATTAGCAAAGCGCCGGTTGATCCCGGCGCCCCATCTGCCAGCATAACTTAGACGGTTTTGGGCTTTTCCGACTTTTCGCCTTCGCCGAAGAAGGATTCCACCCGTTTATAGTTTTCATCCACCGCCTTCTTAAATTCCTCACAGCCTTTCTTGTAGGCCTTAATCCACTCGTTCAGGGCCTTTTTGCCTTCCTCGGGCATGGTCGTGCTTTGCTCGATGAACATGCTGCCCATGCGCTGCATCTGCTCCTGGAGCATGAGCATGGCGCTGAAGGAGTTGTCAAAGGTGGATTTGTAAAAATCGATCATTTGCTTTGCCATTTTCTTGGGTTCCATGTTAAACCTTCCTCCTGGACGCGTCGGGCGCGTCGGATTTTTAATTTCCCTTTCGGAATGCTTAGAATATAAGGAGGAAATGCGTCGCTGTCAAGACATATTTTTGCAGTGCAACATTTTTCTGCAATGGTGTTAATATGTTGGTTTTACAATTAATTTATCTTTTTATATATCTAGTAGGCCAAGATATTTATTGCAAAGCGACATTTCTGTTGCATCCTGCCACCTTTTGGCCTAAGATAGTTTCCAGGGAGAATTGACCCATGGCTGAAACACTGCTGCTGAAAAAGTATCCCAACCGGCGGTTGTATGACACCGAGAAGAGCGCCTATGTCACCTTGAGCCAGGTGGCGGAAATGATCAAGCAGGGGCGCCAGGTAGAGGTGAGGGATGTCGAAACCAAGGAAGACGTCACCGCCTTTATCCTCACCCAGATTGTTTTTGAGGAAGCCAAAAAGAAGACCACCCTGTTGCCGGTCTCCCTTCTTTATCTGATCATCCGCTTTGGGGAAACCGTCCTCAGCGAATTCTTTGAAAAATACCTGGAACAGACCTTTAAAAATTATCTGGCCTATAAGGTCGCGGTGGACGAGCAGTTCCGAAACTGGCTGGATATGGGGGTTGACCTCTCTAATATGGTGCAGAAATCCATGGAAGGCTTAGCCCCCTTTAAGCCCTTTGTCGGCCCCTTCTCTCCGTCAGCCAACCGGAAGGAGGGGGAAGAGCCGGAAGGCTAGCTTGCGTTCTGCCAGTATGGCGAAATTCGGTCTAGGGCTGCGATAACTGCCTGATCATTAAGACCAGGTCCGATTCCTTGCCCTCCATATCTTTTACAAAGCCTTTCAGGTTCGCTACTTCTTTAAATCCCATTTTCTCAAATAAGTTGAAAGCCTTATCCAGTAGGGGCGGAATCTCGATGCTGAGCTGTTCCAGGCCCAGGCTGGTGGCAATATCTATCAGCTCTTGGACCAGCAGGGTGCCCAGGCCTTTCACCCGGTGGTGCGTGGATGTGGTAAGGCGAATCTCCCCCTGATGCTTGGTCCAGCCGATGGGGTTAGAGTGCAAGGTGGCGTCGCCGATAATGTGCCCGCCGTTCGCCGCAATCAGGGGAAAAACATTGTCATAATCCAGCTCATAAATCCAATTTTGAATGACCTTGGGGTCCGTCACATCCTCTTTTAGGCAAAGCCGATCCTCCACCGGCAGTCCTTGGAAATATTCCAGGAGAGCCTTCTCATCCTCTTTCACCAAAGGCCGCAGCGTGATGCGCGTGCCGTCCTCTAAGGTTGCGGTTTTGGGATAGTTATTGATGATTATTTCCGAAAGCTTTTCCATGAACTATCTCCAGTTAATTTTTTTTTATTAGCCACTGGTTAGCGAAATCTCAGAAGTACCAGCCCCGTTCCAGGACCATGGCAAATCCCATGCCCCCGCCCACACACAGGCAAGCCAATCCCACCTCGGCATCCCGCTTTTGCATCTCATAAAGCAGCGTTACCACTATCCGGGCGCCGCTACAACCAATGGGATGCCCCAGGGCAATGGCCCCGCCGTTAACATTAACGATCTCCGGGTCCAGGTGCAATTCCTTAATGCAGGCGATGGCCTGCGCCGCGAAGGCTTCATTCAGTTCCACCAGTTCGATTTTCTTTCCCAGTTCGGCGCTGAGCTTGGCAATGGCATTCCTGACCGCATAAATGGGGCCGGTCCCCATCAATTCCGGTTCGCAGCCCTGGCAGTCATAGGCGACGATTCTGGCCATGGGCCGGATCCCCATCTTCAGGGCCTTTTCCGCCGACATCACCAGCAGGGCCGCGGCCCCGTCATTGATCCCGGAGGAGTTGCCGGGGGTGATGGTGCCGTCCTTGCGGAAGGCGGGTTTGAGTTTGGCCATAGCCTCCACGGTGCTGCCAAACCTGGGGAATTCATCCGTATCGAAAATCAGAGGCTCTCCTCTCCTTTGGGGGATTTCCACAGGGACAATTTCATCTTTGAAACGGCCGGACTTGATGGCTATCTCCGCCCTTTGTTGGCTGCGGGCGGCAAAGGCGTCCTGCTCTGCCCGGCTGATTTTAAACTTTTCGGCCACATTTTCAGCAGTTATTCCCATATGAGTGCCATCAAAGGAGCACAAGAGGGCGTCGTGGAGCATGGTATCCAGCACTTGCACATGCCCCATGCGGGCCCCCCACCTGGCCTGGGGCAGCACAAACGGCGCCTGGCTCATGCTTTCCATGCCTCCGGCCACGATAATCTCCGCGTCCCCGGCCCGGATGGCCTGGGCGGCCATAATTATTGACTCCATGCCAGAGCCGCACAGCACATTTACGGTCACCGCCGGGGTGTATTGGGAGATGTCCGCCCGCGCGGCCGCTTGGCGGGCCGGATTGCCGCCTTCCCCGGCCTGGAGGGCGTTCCCCATGATAACCTGATCGACCTTGTCCTGCCGGACCTTGGCTCTGTTGAGCACCTCTTTAATGACAATTCCCCCCAGCTCTACGGCTGGCATCTCTTTTAAAGCGGCGCCAAAGCTGCCGATAGGCGTCCGCGCCGCACTGGCAATGACTATATCCAGCATAGGTCCTCCTTTACCCGTACTCTAATTATTTCCCCCGGTTAACTCTTTTACCATCAGAACTATGTCGGCATAACTTTGTTGATGAATGTCCTTGACATAGTTTTGTAACACCGCCATCTGGTTAAACCCGGCCCGTTCAAAGGCCTTGATCACCGGGGACCGGGTGGCGACGATTCTGGCGAGGAGTTTCTTCACCTCGCTTTTCGTCGCCAGCTTATAGATTTCGCCCAAGAGCAAGGAACCCAAACCCCGGCCCTGGAACTCCGGGGCAATGGTGACCCGTATTTCCGCGATATGACGGCCCCAGCCAAAGGTCTGGTAATGGAGAGTGGCATTGGCCACAATCTTGCCATCGCTCTCTGCCAGGATAGGCAAGACTTTGTCATAATTGAGACTGCGGGTCCATTTTTCTATTAACTTGCGGTCGGTTACATCATTTCTGAGAAATCGCCTGTCTTCCTCCGGGAGGGACACAAAAAAACTATAGAGGCCGTACTGGTCCTCCCTGGTCATGGCCCTTAAGGTGAGACTGGCGCCATCTGGAAGGGTCACCTTCTTGGGAAAGTCTTCTAACATGGCCCCCTCTTGAAATCTGGATTTTCCAGGCTGTCGACAACAATGCCTGTGTTAATTTATATCTTTTTACCTAATGGCGCTATGGAAATAACGGCTAAAATTCCTTTGAGAGACTTCCGTTTTAGGTGCCTGCCTCCTTAGCCAGAGCCTCTTGGCTCAACTTCTTCATCCCGGTTCACCTCCTTTCGCGCTGGACTTGTAAATCATTGTACTGGAAAATATTTGGTCGGCTACGAAAAAGCGGTGGGGAAATCTACCAAGGCCAGTTCCAGATGCAGCCGACTCAATGGCTAACTTATTGATAATCCAGTTTCATTTACCCGAAAACCGAAAACGGTATTATTGGGTTTGGCCCAGCTAACGGCCATAAACTGCGCTCACCACTAAGCAAAAAAATGTAGGACAGCCGCCCTCGGCTGTCCAGTCTCCTTACCACGAAGCCAGAGGATTTAAGAATGGCGGCGCGGAGGCCCCAGCGTTTGCATCATTCCTGGGCCGAACCGGCGGGGACGGACCGGGAGTTGTTTTTCTCTCGCTGTAACTTCCTCTCGAAGGCCGCGTCGATTTTCAACACCAGTTCTTCCACCGGGCAGGGCTTCATGAGATAGTCGTAGCCGCCCAGTTTGATGATGTCCCGGGCTGCGTCCAGGGAGGCATGGCCGGTTAAGATGATCACCTCGGTGTCCGGGCGGATTTCCTTGATCCGGGCCAGGGTGGCCAGGCCGTCCATCTCCGGCATGCGCAGGTCCAGGAGGACCACGTCGTAGGGGCGGTTTTGCAGTTCTTCCAGGGCTTCCCGGCCGCTGCCCAGGGAATGGACAGTCATGCCGTGGAGAGTCAGGATCTTTTGCAGGTTGGCGCGGAATCGCGCTTCGTCGTCCACCACCAGGACCTTGGGAGGTTCAGGCATAATCACTTTCCTATGGAGGGTAACAGCGGCAGGGTAATGGTAAACGCGGCGCCAGCCCCCACCCGGCTGTCCACGGTGATGCGGCCGCCTAATCTCAGGATGATGCCGTGGCAGATGGATAGCCCCAGGCCGGTCCCTTGCCCCGGCGGCTTGGTGGTGAAAAACGGATCAAAGATCTTTTCCAGATTCTCCGGGGGGATGCCGCAGCCGGTGTCGGCCACGGTGATGGCAATGGCGTCTTCTCCTGAGGTGCAGGTGGTGACCGTGATCCGCCCGTCTTTGCCGATGGCATGGGCGGCGTTGGTCAACAGATTCAAGATCACCTGGCGCAACTGTGGAGCGTCGGAGAAGATCAGGGGCAACTCAGGGTCGTATTGCCGGATGATCTGGATTCCCTTGAGCCTGGCTTCCTTCTCCACCAGCCGGGCCATGTCTTCGATCAACTTGTTGACTTCCACCCCCTGGAGCACCGGGTCCCGCTTGCGGGCGAAATCCAGAAGATTGCGGGTGATCTCCGAGCTGCGGTCAACCTGGGAGATGATCTCCCGCAAGGCCCCCTGCAATTCGGCCATTTCCTCCGGCCCCAGGGATGGGTGTTTTTTTAAGAAGAACTGGATCAGTTCCGCTTCCTGGCGGATGATGGCCAGGGGATTGTTAATCTCATGGGCAATGCCCGCGGCCAACTCCCCGATGGCGGCCAGCCTTTGGGAGTGGAGCACCTGGGGGTCGAGATACCATTGGTCCTTGTCGTCTCTTGCCATGGAACCCCCGGGGGGGCAATAATCTTGGGGATGCTCAAACCTTGCCCTGGTTGATCAGCTTTCTTTCATAAGCCTGGCGCATCTTCTCCAGCAACTCATCCAGGGCCACGGGCTTCATGACGTAATCGAAGGCCCCCAGTTGCATCCCTTGAATGCCCGATTCCACGGAAGCATGGCCGGTGAGCATGATCACTTCCACCAGGGGTTTCTTTTTCTTCATCTCCCGCAAGGTTTCAATGCCGTCCATGCCCGGCATCTTGACATCTAAAATCACCACATCGACATCCTGGGCCATGACCGCATCCAGGGCTTTGAAGCCGCTCTCAACCCCGGTGACCTCTATCTTGCGGGCCTTTAAACGCTTGACAATGGTTTCCAGGAAGTCCAGTTCATCATCCACCACTAATACTTTAAAGTTGTCCATGGGTCACCTCTTGGAAAAATCTCCCCGTGTTCGCCGCGGTGAGTAGGTGGGCCAGGGCCATCCCGAGGCCTGGCGGTACTTTGCTGATAATTTGGTGCGTAGGGCGCACCCTACATGGCCTGGTGCGTAGGACGGACCCTACAAAAATTGGGCCGGCCCTCTGTCCGGGCAGAGCTTGGCCGCCATCGGCGTTCCCCGACAGGAAATTGGCAACGACCATTAAAAAATTGTGGAACAGCCTTCCAAAGGCTGTTCTCTTAAACCTTTGCGCCTTGGCGTCTTGGCGTGAGGCTAATCATTTCCCATCAAACCTCCAAGACGCTTAGGTATTATAGGTTCATCAGGTTGTTGCCGAAAACCTTAAACCGAAAATCTTTTTTCCCCAACAAGACACTTTAGCACAAAGCCAAGCTTGGAGACAATCGCGTTAATCCCTGCCTCCAAGGATCAATAGGCGTGATGCACCCCCTTATCCGTACCCACCGGCAAGTATATGGTGAAGGTGGTGCCTTCGCCGGGCTCGCTGGCCACCATGATCCTGCCCCCTAATTTCTCCACAATGCTGTAAGAAATGGACAGCCCCAGTCCGGTGCCCTTGCCCACTTCTTTGGTGGTAAAGAAGGGATCAAAGATCTTATTGAGGGTTTCTTTGGGAATCCCTGGGCCGTTATCGGTGATCTCCACCGCCAGGGCATTGTTTTTGGCGATATACTTGGTCCTGATCAGGATTTCTCCGTCTTTGCCGATGGCATCGATGCCGTTATTGAGAATATTGAGAAAGACCTGCTGGAGTTGGGAAGAGTCGCTGGTGATGGTAGGCAGGTCCGGGGTGTAATCCGTCTGGATGTCGATATTGCGGTAACGGGCGTCGTTCTCCAGAAAATCAATGGTTTCATCCAGCACCTGGTTGAGGTGCACCGTTTCGGAGACTGGCTCCATGCGCCGGGCAAAGCCCAGGAGGCGGTGGGTGACGGTTTTGGCCCGGTTCACATGATATTCAATCTTGCTCACCGCGTTGGTGAATTCCTGGAAATTTTCGCTCTGGGCCATATCCTCCATTTTCAGGAGATCCTTCATCCAGCCCGCCATTTCCGCCATCACCGCCAGGGGATTGTTGATCTCATGGGCGATACCTGCGGCCATTTTCCCCAGGGCCGCCATCTTGCTGGATTGAATGGAGATTTCATCGCTGCCGGCTTTTTTCCGCTCCATCTGCAGGAGTTCCTTCATGATGGCCCGGGTGATGAAGATGGCGCCGATGACGATCAAGGCCACGCCCCCCAGCCCGATCAAGGCCGCCAGAAACCTGGCCCTCAGCAGCGGGGTCAATTGTTCCCCGGGGTCTTCCCGGATCACCAGCACCCATTTCTTGTTCCGCACCACGCTGGTGGCGAACAGGTTATCTTCCCCCTCTACGGCGATCTCTTCCGCCTGGGTGCCCGCAGCCGCGGCAAAATCCGGGGTCCGGGGGCGCCCCAGCAACTGGCCGCTGAAACGGGGAGTGGTTTGCAAGACATTGTCCCGGTTGATGATAAAGGCATCTCCCTTTTTCCCCACCCACGCGGCCCGCACAATGTTTTCCAGGATGTCGGAGTCGATGGTGGCCCGGAGGATCCAGCTCTGGTTCTTTTCCCGCACCTTCACGGCGATGATGAAGTGGGGCATTCTCCGAAATCCCATGAACACATCGCTGACATAAGTGCCGGTGGATAATACGGCGTTAAACCAATCTTCGTTCTTGTAATTCACCTCCTTCAAGATGCTGTAAAAAGGGCCCACGTACGCCAGGTGGTTGCCCTCCTGGTCGATGACGCTCATGTCGATGAAGGACTTGGACCGGCTTTGAATGATGTTGAAGACCTTGTTCAGATAGTCTTCATTTTGCAATTGTTCCAGGGTTTGGGTGTTGGCCAGGCCCGTAAGCTGGGAAATGCGCTCGTCGAAAAACAGGTCCAGGGAGCCGGCCCGGTTTTCCGCCAGGGTCTTCATGCCTTCCATGATTTTGGCGGTATAGGAGATGCTGAATTGCTGATAGATCACGATGCCCAAGACCAACAGGGGAATTACCGAAAAGCCGATGGTGGCTAAAAACATCTCCCAGGATAGTTTCTTATAGTAATTTGCGTCCATAAGCCGGCGCCTAAGGTTAATTGTTAACTTTTTCCTGTTTTCTCTTTTCTCTTAACATACCGGGATTTAGCATATCCACATGGGCCCAAGCTCTGTTTGGGTTTTGTAGGGTGCGTCCTACGCACCATCAGCCAGGACCTTTTCAAGAACTATGGGCGCCCCGGAGGCGAATGAATAACTGCTTAGGAATGCCGATGCCGGCCCAGGCGGAGCCTTGGAAACCATACAGGTATTAAGCGGGCCTTAGGTCCAAAAGTCAAGCAGGATAACGCGGCAGTCCTCGCTCCGGCCCTAATCTCCCGAAGCCGGTCCAGGGCTCCAGGGCGACCGGCGGACGCCGCCCCTCGTGGGAGCTTTGCCTTGAAATAAGCAATGGCCGTGCCAGAAACGCCGGAAGATGCGGCCGCTTCCCGTAAAGGCGGCCTGGGAAGAAGCCGCCCCTCATTTCCGCCGGCCCGCTTTTGAGTGTCAACTATTTTTACAGATTGTAAAAACGGGAAAGGCAACACGAAGCTTAAGTTTGCAAAATTTAGCGTCTTTTCGGAATTGGATGGAAATCGCGGGTTGGCAGTCAGCTTACAGCTATCAGCTTGCCGCTTTTAGTTTTTAGCTATTAGCCGTTAGCCGCCGCCCCCGGATTTCTCCTTGAATATGACCCGGATATGGGATAACTTTTCACGATACTGCAATCTTTCCGTGATCGTGCGCGCTGTTCAGGAGGCTAAATGTCCAAGAAACGTTACCAAGACCCCAAATGGGTGGCCGATATGGCCCTCAGTCTTGATTATAACTATGCCATGGCCGAGCTGGTGGGGGAGCACGGCCTGGCGGCAGCCGAATTAACCGAGCTCCTGCCGAAACTCACGGCTATTGATCAAGACATAAGAGCGGGGCGGCAAAGCGGCCGCCTGGGATTTATGGAATTGCCCTACCAGGAGCAGGTGGTTCAGGAGATCAAGAAGATCACCAAACCCATTATGGAATGGTGCTGGCACTTCGTGGTGCTGGGCATCGGCGGTTCGGCCCTGGGGGCCAGAGCCCTGCATCAGGCCCTGTGCCCGCCCCAATACAACCTGTTCCCCATGGCCCGGCGCCACCATCGCCCGGCCTTGTGGGTCCTGGACAACATCGACCCGGATTACTTCTACGGCATGTTGGACGGCCTGGAGTTGCGGCGCACGGCCTTTAATGTTATAAGCAAATCCGGAAGCACCGCTGAAACTCTGGCCCAATTTCTCTTTATTTACCATCTGTTAAAGGGCCGGGTGGGACCGGAGTCAGCCCGGCAGCGGATGGTGATCACCACCGACCCGAAGAAGGGGGCGCTCCGGCAACTGGCGGCCCAAGAGCATTTTCCCTCTCTGAGCGTGCCCCCCGATGTGGGGGGGCGCTTCTCGGTGTTGTCCCCCGTGGGGCTCCTGCCCGCGGCCCTGGTGGGCATCGATGTGGAGGAGCTTATGGCCGGGGCCCGCTTCATGGATATCAGGCTCCGGGAGGGCGACCCCAGCCGCAATCCCGCCTACCGCTTGGCGTCTCTATACTATCTGTTTGCCGCCCGGCGCGGGCGCAATATCCTGGTGATCATGCCTTACGCCTCCACTCTGGCCGGCATGGCGGATTGGTTCTGCCAACTCTGGGCCGAAAGTCTGGGGAAACAATTCGACCTGCAGGGTCAGGTGGTCAATGCGGGTTCCACCCCGGTGCGGGCTGTGGGCGTCACCGACCAGCATTCCCAGTTGCAGCTCTATATGGAAGGGCCCCAGGACAAGCTCATCACCTTCTTGGAAGTGGAAAAATCCGAACATCGGATGGAACTCCCGGACCTTTATCCGGATATCGAAGAACTGGGCTACCTGGGGGGGCATTCCCTAAACGAACTCCTCCGGGTGGAGCAACAGGCCACCGCATTCAACCTGCGGAAAGCCGGGAGGCCCAGTTTGACGTTGCGCCTGCCGGAGATCAACGCCTTCACCATCGGCCAGTTGATCTACCTGTTGGAGGTCGCCACGGTGGCGGCCGCGGGTCTCTTGGGGGTGAATCCCCTGGACCAGCCCGGGGTGGAAGGCGGCAAACAGACCACTTACGGTCTCATGGGCCGCCCGGGATTTGAGACATTCCGCCGTGAACTCCAGGATGCCCCGCCCGCCCTGGAGAAGTACGTTATCCGCGGGTGATTTGGGGCAGGGGCCGGGATTTAGGGGGTCAGCTTCCAGTTTTCGGTTTTCTGTGGTGAGTTTGAGAGCCGACTCCTGATCGCGATTTTCCCTGGCCCAACCCTCAAGGGCGCAGGTTAACATCCCATGACCCCTTGGGGGTTACCACGAAGCATGGAAATGTAGGACAGCCGCCCCCGGCTGTCCAGTTTTTAATCCCACGGTCGATGCTGAGGGATGCATCGGCAAGAGGCCTGTGCCGCCATTTTCATATAAAAGGTTGCGGCTACCAATAATATTCTCAATTTTTTGCTGAAAGCTGTTAGCTTAATACCGAAAATCGGAAACTGAAAAACATTTTCATGACAGCCCGCAAAATCTCCAAAACTTGGTGGCCTTCGGAAAAGGATCCCCAGACCTTTCGCCTGGTCAAATTCTTTTCCCTGCCGGGTTTTGTGGTCTTCCTGATCTTCACCGTCATCCTCACCGTGCTCCTGACCCATCGGACCCAGCAGATGGCCTTGAAGAAAAACGAAGATTATGTCCTGCTTTTGGCTTCCAATCTGAATCACCAGGTATTTCAGCAATTTGTGCTACCCACGGCCTACGAGAAAGAGGGCCGCATCACCTTATCGGACCCGGAACAGTACCGGCGCCTGGATATGGTGGTGCGCAACACCATTCACGGCTTTCATGTGGAACAGGTGAATCAATACGACCAGGAAGGCATTTTCTCTTACAGCACCGACAACCTCCCCCTGGGGAAGAAATACGATGAGCTCCCAGGGGTTAAAAAGGCCCTGGCGGGGGAAAATTACTTCGAATTGCCGGGCTACAGCCAGTTCTGGAGCCTGTTCTGGTTGGGCGGGGAGGCCCACAACCTGAAGGCCTTCATTCCCTTCCGCCTGGAGGAGAAGCTGGGGCCCCTGTCCGGCCCGGTGGTGGGAGTCTTCGAGATCACCCATAATATCTCCGGCGATCTGAAGGATATCGGCAAGTTCCGAATCATCATCCTGGGCACCCTGGTGGTCATCATGGGCCTGTTGTTCCTGGTGCTCCGGCAAATCGTCAAGCAGGCGGAGATCATCCAAGAGCGCCGCCAGGAAGAGCAGATAGCCCTGGAGGTCCAACTCCATCAAGCGGAACGGCTGGCGGCCTTGGGGGAGATGACCGCGGGGGTGGCCCATGAAATCCGCAATCCCCTGGGCATCATCAGTTCCACCGCGGAGCTGCTCCAGGCGCGCCTGGCCCGATACGAGCCCCAAAACCGCCTGGCCCGTATCATTGTAGAGGAATCCAACCGGCTGAACGACAAGGTTACGGAATTTTTGGATTTCGCCCGGCCCCGGGTTCCTAACCTGCGTGCCTGCGACCTGGAAGGGTTGTTGAATCGCAGCCTGGAATTCTTACAGCCGGAGATTGACCGTCTGGGCATCACCGTCATCCACCAGTCCGGGCTGAATAGCCGTTCCCTGATAGTCGATCCGGACCTCCTGCACCAGGCATTTTTAAATATCCTGTTAAACGCCATTCAGGCCATGCCCCAAGGGGGGCAACTCCTGGTGTCCACCAGCCCCGGCCCTCACGACCTGGGGGCCGAGGTAAGATTTAGGGACACCGGGGAGGGCATTGACCCGGAGTCCTTGAAGAAGATTTTTAACCCCTTCTTCACCACCAAAGAGAAGGGCAGCGGCCTGGGCCTGCCCATTGTCAAAAGTATCATTGAAAGTCACCAGGGAGCCATCAAGATCGACAGCGCCCCGGGGGAGTGGACGGAGGTTACCATCTTTCTGCCGGCACTGTCGGTTTAGAAAGTAATTTGAGCTTCCCATAAACGAGTCAAGCCGCCCATGGATACCATCTTAGTCGTAGATGACGAAAGCAACTATCTGACGGTCATGGAAGCCTTGTTGGGAGAGGCCGGCTATGAGGTCTATACCGCCCAGAGCGGCCTGGAGGCCCTGAAGCTCTCCGGCGCCGTGGAACTGGACCTGGTCCTCACCGACATGAAGATGCCCAAGATGAGCGGCATCGAACTGTTGGATGAACTGCACCGCCTCTACCCGGACCTGCCGGTGATCATCATGACCGCGTTCGGGTCCGTGGAAAAAGCGGTGACGGCCATGAAAAAAGGGGCCTTTGATTACATCCTGAAGCCCTTCAAGAACGAAGAGATCCTGGTCACCATCGCCAAGGCCCTGGAATACCGCCGCCTGATTCTCCAGAACCGCTTGCTCCACCAGGAATTGGGAGAGAAGTACGGCTTCCCCAATATCGTGGGCGAGAGCCGGGTGATGCAGGAGATCCTGGCCCTGGTGCGCCGGGTGGCCCAATCCCGGGCCACGGTCCTGGTCACCGGGGAAAGCGGCACCGGCAAGGAACTCATAGCCCGGGCCATCCACCTGAACAGCCAGCGGGCCAAGAAGACCTTTGTGTCGGTGAACTGCGCGGCCCTCACCGAGACTCTCCTGGAAAGCGAACTTTTCGGCCATGAACGGGGCGCCTTCACCCACGCGGTGGCCATGCGCAAGGGCCGTTTCGAGCTGGCCGACGGCGGCACCCTGTTCCTAGACGAAGTGGCGGAAATGTCCCAGGCCCTCCAGGTCAAACTCCTGCGGGTCCTCCAGGAGATGGAATTCGAACGCGTGGGCGGCGCTCGCACCATCAAGGTGGACGTGCGCATGGTGGCGGCCTCCAACCGGGAGCTGAAGGAAGAGGTGGCGGCCGGAAGGTTCCGGGAGGACCTGTTCTACCGCCTCAATGTGGTCCATGTCCATATCCCGCCCCTGCGCCGCCGCCAGGAGGATATTCCCATGCTGGCCGCGCACTTCATCAGAAAATACGCCCAGGAAAACGTCCGGGGCCAGGTGCGCATTACCCCGGAAGCCATGAAGCTGCTGGTGGCCTATCCCTGGCCGGGGAATGTCCGGGAGCTGGAAAACGTCATAGAACGGGCGGTGATCCTGTGCGCCAACAACCTCATCACCCCCCAGGACCTGCCCGGGGAACTGGCCCCGGCCGAGACGGAGCGCAAGCTGGATATCGACCGCTTCATCCCGCTGCATACCCACCTGCCCCAGGCCCTGGATACCATCGAGGAGCAGATGATCCGCCGAGCCCTGGAGCATAGCGGCCAGGTCCAGGTCCGGGCCGCGGAGCTGTTGGGCATTACCAAGAGCCTGTTGCAATATAAGTTGAAGAAATATCACTTGACTAATTAATGTTACCTCTCTGCTTTGAAAAGTTTATGGTAGCTTGTGTAGGACACCCGCCCTCGGGTGTCCACGCACAGGCTGGAAAGCCTGTGCCACCAAGCTTTTCATTGTTTTGAGTGAGCCAACGGATCATGCGCGACTGTAGTGAATCATCTTAGGTCAATCGTTAGCACCGGGGGGAAATAAATGCCCGATGAAACCCGCCTCACCGCCAATCCATGGGTTCCCAGCAAGGTCTTCTTGACCAAGGGCATCGGGGTGCACCCGGAGAGGCTCAATTCCTTCGAAGAGGCCCTGCGGGACGCCAGGATTTCTACCCTGAACCTGGTCACCGTGTCCTCCATCGTGCCGCCCCACTGCGACCTCATCGAGATTGAGGCGGGCTTGACCCATCTCTCCCCCGGCCAGATCACCTTCTGCGTCCTGAGCCGCTGCGACAGCAATGAGGCGGGCCGCCAACTGGCCGCCGCGGTGGCCCTGCTGCTCCCGGAAAACGGCGACGATTACGGCTACATCAGCGAATTTCACGGCCACGGCATGACCTACCCGGAAGTGGAGGATTGGGTCTGCGACCAGGCCGCGGAATTGTACGCCTCGGCCAAGGGCTTTAAGATCAACTGGAAACGGGCCTGGTCCCAGGAAGATTTCAAATATACCCTGGCGGAACGCCTCTACTCTCCTAAATTCGTCATCTCCACGGCCCAGGGGGTCAAGCATAAATGGGTCACCACCGTGGCCGCCGCGGTGTTTATTCTTTAGGGGACATCCTTTGGGGAAAGGGGCCAGGGGCACCCGCCCCTGCCCCTCCCCTCAAAATAACTTCCTCCGTATGAATTATGAATGAGGAGTCGCCTTTGAAACCCGCAGAATTCCCCCCGGACCTGCAGCCCCATCTCATCCCCGCGCCCACCGGGGACCTGGTGTATCAGTGCCTGGAGTGCGGCAAAGAGTACGACATCCGGGAGCTGCTCTACACCTGCCCGGCCTGCCGGGGATTGTTCCTGTTGATTGACCGCAACGAGGCCCGCCTTAAAGAACGGCCCGGGGCCTTCTGGCGGCGGCTGTTCGACTACCGCAAGATGCTCAATATTCCCGCCTTAAAGGGCGTCTTCCTGTTCTACGAGCTTATCGCGCCGGTGATTCCCCTGAAGGACATTATTTACTTGGGGGAAGGCCACACCCCCCAGGTGGCGGCCAATGACGACCTGCAAGGGGAAGTGGGCGACGCCTTCTATTTCAAAAATGACGGCCAGAACCCCAGCGCCTCCTTTAAAGACCGGGGCATGGCCGCGGCCTTGAGCTTTATCAATTACCTGGCTGGCCAGGGCGCCGGCCGCATCCTTACCATCTGCGCCTCCACCGGCGACACCTCCGCGGCCGCGGCCCTGTACTCCGCGTACCTGGGGGACAAGGTGGCCTCCGCGGTGCTCCTGCCCTACGGCAAGGTGACCCCCCAGCAGTTGGCCCAGCCCTTGGGGAGCGGCGCCCGGGTCCTGGAACTCCCCGGGGTCTTCGATGACTGCATGAAGGTGGTGGAACACCTGGCGGATAACTACCGGGTGGCCCTGCTCAATTCCAAAAACTCCTGGCGCATCCGGGGCCAGGAGTCCTACGCTTACGAAATCGCCCAGTGGTTCGATTATGACCTTACTAAAACCGCGGTGGTGGTGCCCATCGGCAACGCCGGCAACATCACCGCGGTGATGCAGGGTTTTTTGCGTCTCCATGACTTCGGCATTATCGAAAATCTCCCCCGGGTCATCGGGGTGCAGTCCCGCCACGCCAACCCGGTGTTCCGCTATTATATGGAAAAGGATAAAAGCAAGCGGGTTTTTATGCCGGTTACCGTGCAGCCCAGCGTGGCCCAGGCCGCCATGATCGGCAACCCCGTGTCCATGCCCCGGGTCATCCGCCTGGCCGAGGAATACACCCGCCGGGCCGGGGACGGCGCGGTGGCGGTGGTGGAAGTGACGGAACAGGAAATCATGGACTCCATGCTCCTGGCCAACCGCCACGGCCACATCGCCTGCACCCAGGGGGGCGAATCCTTGGCGGGTTACCGGGCCGCGCTCAAGGGGGGCGTGGTGGGCCGAGACGAAGTCGCGGTCCTGGACGCCACCGCGCACCACCTGAAATTCATCAGCTTTCAGGAGATGTACTTCCAGGGGAGCTTTCATCCGGATTTTGAGGTGATTCCCAAACCGGAATACCAGAACCGGCCCCAGCTCATCACTTCCGGCAAAACCGACCCGGCTGAAAAAGTTACCGACCTGGCGGCCCAGATCGCCTTCCTGCTGGATTTAACGCCGAGGGACGGAGGGTGAGAGTAGCCTGTTTTCTGTTTTCTGTTTTGGGTTTTCGGTAATTTCGGGAGCGATCCCAGGCTCTATTAGCCGGTGTCCAATGAAATCCTTCTTCTGTAGCCACAGGCTTTAGCCTGCGCCGGGCAAACTTAACGGGACGCCGGGAATGTCTTCCGAAAAACCCTCCCAGGAACAACCCCTGCCCACCTCGCTAACGGACAATTACTGCTTCGTCTGCGGCCAGGACAACCCCCAAGGCCTGAAAATCGCGGTAACCTACGACGCCGGGGACCTGGCCGCGGAAACGGAGTTGTCCCTGCCCCGGGAATATCAAGGCTGGTCCGCGGTCATCCACGGCGGCATCCTGGCGACTCTGTTGGATGAAATGATGGCCCACGCGGTATGGCATTTTGCCGGCCCCGGCCTAACCCTGAGTATGGAAGTGCGTTTCCACAGTCCCCTCAAACCCGGAGAACCCATCAAGGTCCGGGGGGTGCTTAACACCCCCAACGGCAAGCGCCGCCAGGCCGCAGGAGAAATCATCCGCCTGGCCGACGGCAAAAAAATCGCCTCCGGCCGAAGCCGGTTTCTATTGCTGGAGGCCGATAAAAGCTGAAGGATATTGGTGGCACAGGCTTTCAGCCTGTGCCGGTTTACAGGATATTCACGTAGGGGCGAACCTTGGGTTCGCCCATAACGGGGCTTTCTGCCTATGTTACAGATCACCATCCTCATGGTGGGGAAGACCCGGGAAGCCTTCATCCAGGAAGGGGTGGCGTTTTATGAAAAGCGCCTCCAGCCTTTCATGAAACTCACCCTGAAAAGCGTGCGGGAAGCCAAGGAAGCGGGGAATTTATCACCGGAAACCCTGATGCGGCGGGAAGGGGAACGCCTCCAGGCCCAGATTCCGCCCCGATCTTACGTGGCGGCCCTGGACCCCAAAGGGCGGGAATTCTATTCGGAAGAATTCGCGGCCTGGCTGACGAAACGGGAGGTGGAGGCCAGGCCCTTAACCTTTTTAATCGGCGGCCACTGGGGGCTGGACCCTGGACTCCTGGACCAAGCCCATGAACGCCTGGCCCTGTCCCGCCTGACCCTGACCCACGAACTGTCCCGGTTGGTCCTCCTGGAGCAACTCTACCGGGCCATGACCATCAAAACCGGCCATCCTTATCATGTCTAAAAGGCGAGAGGAGAGCCGGGTGAGGAAGCAGTTAGCGGTTAGTAGTTAGTTCTTAGTAGTTAGTTGTTAGTTCTTAGTTTTCAGCCTCTTATAATTTTTCCAAATCGGCTTTATCCTTGCCACAAACCCCTAACCGCTAACCCCTGCCCTTACAACGCCACGACTTCTTTGAAGCCGGGGACTTCTTGCTTCAGGATTTTTTCCACTCCCTGTTTCAGGGTCATCTGGGCCCCGGGGCAGCCCTTGCAGGCGCCGGTGAGGATGACTTTGACCACGCCGTCGGTGACGTCCACCAGTTGAATATCGCCGCCGTCCCGCTGCAGGAAGGGACGGATCTTGTCCAGGGCTTTTTCCACCAGTTCTTTCACGTTATGCCTCCGATTTTAAGGATAGTAAAACCTAGAGAACTCCGAAAAAATCTGCAAGATGCCGGGCCTTGGGAAAAATCCTACCCCCTCCATCCCCCTTCAGATAATGGGGACTGAAAAACCCCACTCATGTTGATAATTGGGGAGTTCTTCAATTCCCCCTTTCAAAAAAGGGGGTCAGGGGGGATTTTTCCCACCCCGGTAATACTGTAACCAAGAGATTTCCCAGAATTCTCCCATAATATAGTGAATAACTAAGGTCTTGTAAAGGCTGGGGGGGTCCGAGTTTTCTTCCCGGAACAAAACTTCTCCGGCCCGAGGTTCCGGGATTGACAATGAAAGCCTTAACTGTTAGTTTGACATGATATTTTATCTTCTTAAAAGGAGAGGCGGGATGACTTTTCAGGAACTGTTGATGACCCTGGAACGCTTTTTTGCGGATCGGGGCTGCGTCATCCAGCAACCTTACGATATCGAGGTGGGGGCCGGCACCTTCAACCCCGCCACCCTGCTGCGGGCCCTGGGGCCGGAGCCCTGGAACGTCGCGTATGTGGAGCCTTCCCGGCGTCCCACCGACGGCCGTTACGGCGAGAACCCCAACCGCCTGCAGCACTATTATCAATACCAGGTGATCATGAAGCCCTCCCCCAAGGATATCCAGGAAATCTACCTGGACAGTCTCAGGGCTCTGGGGCTGGATCCCCTGGACCACGACATCCGCTTTGTGGAGGACGACTGGGAGTCGCCCACCCTGGGGGCCTGGGGCCTGGGCTGGGAAGTATGGCTGGACGGCATGGAGATCACCCAGTTCACTTACTTCCAGCAGGCCGGCTCCATTGACCTGGACCCCATCAGCGTGGAACTCACTTACGGGCCGGAGCGCATCGCCATGTATCTCCAGGGTGTGGAAAGCGCCTATGACCTGGAGTGGACCAAGGGGATCAAATACGGGGATATTCACCACCGGGGGGAAGTGGAGCATTCCATTTATAATTTCGAACAGGCCGACGTGGACATGCTCTTTCGCCTCTTCGATATGTATGAAAAGGAATCCCTGCGGATCATCGGCCTGGGACTGGTGCTGCCGGCTTATGATTACTGCCTCAAGTGCTCCCACACCTTTAACCTGCTCAACGCCCGGGGGGCCATCAGCGTGGCGGAACGGGCCAGCATCATCGGCCGGGTGCGAAACCTGGCCCGGCTGTGCGCCGAAGGCTACCTGAAACAACGGGAAGCCATGGGCTTTCCGCTGTTGAAAAAATAATAACCTGGGGGAAGGGCCAGGGGCCGACGGCCCCTGCCCTTCCCCCAGACCCCCTTCCCAACCCCTTTAAGGGCCTGGGAAGGCGGGGTCTTAGGCCCCGCTTTACCAGAAAAAATTAAGCCCCCTTATAGGATTGGGGGAGGGGGTGTGGGGGAGTTTTTTGTAAGCGTAAGGGCACGCGTCCTTAGCCCCCGCCCCCACAAACCTCACACTCAAGAGGCCCGACATGGCAAGTGAGTTGCTTTTGGAGATTGGCACCGAGGAGATTCCGGCCCGGTTTATTCCGCCGGCGTTGGAGGAGATGGCCGCGTCCTTTAGAAGTCTGATGGGGCAGGAACGTATCGGGGTTGGGGAGATCGTTACCTGGGGCACCCCTCGCCGCCTGGCTTTGGTGGCTAAAGGAGTGGCCCCCATCCAGGCGGAGCTCAGCGCCGAAATCATGGGGCCGCCTAAGGCCGTAGCCTTTGACGCCACCGGAAACCCCACCCCCGCGGCCATAGGATTCGCCAAGAACCAGGGGGTGGGGGTGGGCGACCTCATTGAGGTGGAAACCCCCAAGGGGGCATATCTGGCGGTAAGCAAGCGCACCCCGGGCCTGCCCACCTTTGAGCGCCTGCAAGAAGTCCTGCCTGCCTTTATTTTGGGCCTCAGCTTTCCCAAGTCCATGCGCTGGGGCTCCTATTCCACCACCTTCGCCCGGCCCATTCACTGGGTCCTGGCCCGCCTGGGCGGGAAAGTGGTACCCTTTCCCGTGGCCGATGTGGTCAGCGGCGGTATAACTTACGGCCACCGCTTCATGGCTCCCCAGGCCATTGAGGCGGCGGACGCCGCGGCCTACGCGGCGGCCCTGGGATTGGCCTTTGTGGTGGTGGACCCCGCGGCCCGGCGGCGCCATTTGGAAGGGGAACTGAGCCAGGCCGCGGCCCGGGTGGGAGGCGAGGTGGTGTCCAATCCGGGGCTGTTGCAGGAAAACACTTTTTTGGTGGAATATCCTTCGGTGGTGTGCGGCAATTTTGAGGAAAGATTTCTGGCCCTGCCGGATGAGGTGCTCATCACCTCCATGCGGGAGCACCAGCGGTATTTCTCTCTAAGGGGCAAGGACGGCAAGCTGCTCAACCACTTCCTGGCGGTGAACAACACCCTGGCCCGGGACCCGGACCTGGTGCGCCAGGGGCATGAACGGGTTATCCGGGCCCGCCTGAGCGACGCCATGTTTTTCTTCCAGGAAGACCAGAAGACGCCCTTGGAGAAGCGGGTGGAGGCCCTGAAAGGGGTGGTCTATCACTCCCTGTTGGGCACTTCCTATGAAAAGATGGAGCGCTTCCGGGAGATAGCTGCGTATCTGGCCGGCGAAATCGCCCCGGATTTGCAAGAATCGGTGCGCCGGGCCGCCACCCTGTGCAAGGCCGACATCGTCACCGAGATGGTGGGGGAATTCCCCAGTCTCCAGGGAGTGATGGGCTGCAAGTACGCCCTGCTGTCCGGCGAGTCCGCCCAAGTGGCCGAGGCCCTGTTCACCCATTACCTGCCCCGGCACGCGGATGATGAATTGCCCCCGGACCTGGCCGGAGCCCTGGTGGGCATGGCCGACCGGATGGACACCATCTGCGGCATCATGGGAGTGGGCCTGAGCGCCACCGGGGCCGCGGACCCTTACGGCCTGAGGCGCCACGCCCTGGCGGTGATCCGCATCCTCCGGGCCAAGGAACTGCGCCTGGACCTGCCGGAGTTGGTGTGGAAAACCCTGGAGCTGCTCAAAGGCAAGATCAGCCGCACCCCGGAAGAGACCGCCCTGGAAGTGCTGGATTTCTTCCAGACCCGCTTGCAGCATCTGCTGCTGGCGGAAGGCTTCGATCACGAGACCATCACCGCGGTGTTGGCCGCCGGCTGCCGGGACGTGGTGGAAGCCGCGGAAAAGATCAAGGCCCTGGAAGAGGTGCGCCGGAGCCCGGAATTCCCCGCGCTGGCGGTGGCCTTTAAGCGGGTGATCAACATCTCCCGGGGAGCGGAAGCAGCAGAGGTCACCGATTTGCTCTTCGAACACCCCGAAGAAAGGCTGCTCTTTGAGGCCGCCGGACTCATGGAGGCTGAAGTGGCCGCGGCCCTGGAAAAGCCGGACTATTCGGCGGTATGCAGTGCCCTGGCCAAGCTGAGGGGGCCTGTTGACCTGTTTTTCAATAAGGTCATGGTGATGGCGGAAGATCCCAATTTGCGCCGCAACCGCCTGGGTTTGCTATCCCGCATCAGCCGCACCTTCCTGCAGATGGCGGATTTCTCCAAGATTACCACCTCCTGATAAATAATGTATAATTCAAGATAAGTTACCGAGGGGCGGACCTGATGGTCCGCCCCAAATTTCGGAATATTTAACCGCCAAGGCGCCAAGGTCACGAAGGTACACCAAGAAATCCTTTTATTGATGCTCGAAGGTTTCGCCTTTTGGCATTGACTTAACGTTTTTCTTGGTGAACCTTGGCGCCCTTGGTGTCTTGGCGGTGAATATTAATGCAGGAATTGAGCATGCGCCGTTGGTTCCGCCGTCGCGATAAAGACCAGGAGACCCAGGCAGAGGAGCTTCTCCAGCAAGAGATGGCGGAGTCGGAGGAAACCGCCGATTCTCCGGAGTTGCCCGTCCAAGAGCCTCCTGCCGAAGAGCCTGCCGCCGCGGCCGTGGAAGGAGAGTCTTCCGAAGCAATCCCCTCCGCCCCGAGCGCGGAAGAAGACGTTTCCGAAACAATGCCCCGCGCTCCGGAATCCCGGGGATTTTTCCAGCGCTGGTTTAAAGGGGCCGAGCCTGCAGCTGCCCCGGGGCCCGAGGATACCGCGCCGGGACCGGTTTTCCCTGAGGACCTGGCCCCACCGGAAGGCGAGCCGGCCGCGCCCCCCGATACCGCCTCTTCGCCCCCGGAGACCCCCGAGCCGGAGATTTGTAAGGGTGGGGTCCCCCCGCCCTTTCCTGAGGAAACCCCGCCGGAAGAAGACCTTACCGCGGAAACTCCCGAAGCCGCCCGTAAGGGCCTGTTCCGCCGCTTCCGGGAGCGGCTGAACCGCACCCGGGACGCTCTGGCCGGGGGACTGGACCGGCTGTTTGCCGGCCGCAAGGTGGTGGACGCCGCCCTCCTGGAAGAACTGGAGGAATTGCTCATAACTGCCGATTTAGGGGTGGAGACTTCCCTCCATCTAATTCAGCGCTTGCAAGAAAGGCTGAAGCGCCGGGAGTTGGGAGATCTGGAACGGCTGAAAGCCGCGCTCCAGGCGGAAATGCTGGCCCTGCTGCAAGGTCCGCCGCCCCAGGAGATGACGGCCCGGCCCTGGGTGGTCCTCCTGGTGGGGGTCAACGGGGTGGGGAAAACCACCACCATCGCCAAGCTGGCCCACCAGGACCGGCAGCGGGGACTCACGCCGCTCCTGGTCGCGGGGGACACTTTCCGGGCCGCCGCGGTGGAGCAACTGGAGATCTGGGGAGAGCGGGTAGGCGCCCAGGTGGTCAAGCAAAAGACCGGCGCGGATCCCGCCGCGGTGGTCTTTGACGGCCTGGCCGCGGCCCAGGCCCGGGGGGTGGACATCGTCTATATCGACACCGCGGGCCGGCTGCACACCAAAGTCAATCTCATGGAGGAACTGAAAAAGATTCACCGCACCACCGCCAAGAAGATTCCCGGCGCGCCCCATGAGATCCTCTTGGTCCTGGACGCCACCACCGGCCAGAACGCCCTGAGCCAGGCCCGACTCTTCCATGAAGCGGTGGGGCTTACGGGCATCGTGATCACCAAAATGGACGGCACCGCCAAAGGCGGCGTGGCCCTGGCGGTTGCCCATGAAACGGGCATCCCCCTGCGCTTCCTGGGGGTGGGGGAAGGTCTGGACGACCTGCGCCCCTTTGATGCGGAAGCCTTTGTGGCCGCCATTTTGGGGTGAACCAGGCAGAACCCCGAACCATTCACCCTTAAGCCGCCAAATCGGCATCACGCAGAAACCCCTTGCACATGAAATTATCTTTTTTCCGATCTCGGGAATTTCTGGTTTACTGGCTGCCACCCCTGGGGTTCGCGGCGCTCATCCTGATTTTGTCCGGGGATTTGGGTTCCTCCAAGAACACCCGGGGGCTTCTCTGGTGGCTCCTCTCCTGGTTGCCTTTCATTGAATGGAGCCATGTAATCTCCATTAACGCCTTTCTCCGGAAAACTCTCCATGTGGTGGCCTACGGGCTCCAGTATTTCCTTTGTTTCCGGGCTTTTTACGGCCAGTTTGGTTACCGTCGGGGAAAATCCTGCCTCTGGTCCCTGGGATTGTGCCTCCTGCTGGCAGTGGTGGATGAAGGCCATCAGTTCTTTAGGTCCACCCGCACGGGAAGCCCCTGGGATGTGGCTCTGAACATGGCCGGCTCCTCCCTGGGAGCTTTTATTACGTCGCTTGATTGGATTTCCAGGTCTGGGGATAGGACCAAAGAAGGAGATCCCGGCTGATACCAGGTTGCGCTCATAAAGGTAATATTCGAAGAGGAATGGTGGGCGGCGCCCACCCTAGCTTTTTTCCCTGGTAGTAGCACGGCTTGCCGTGCCCGCAACTGAGGGGAAGGTTCGTGAAACGGATTTTCACGGGAAAGCGTGCGACCACCACCAAATTACCTGGTTGGTGGCATTTTGGTATAAGCCCTTCTCAAGG
Organism: uncultured Desulfobacterales bacterium; assembly: GCA_964618815.1. Taxonomy (GTDB): domain Bacteria; phylum Desulfobacterota; class Desulfobaccia; order Desulfobaccales; family 0-14-0-80-60-11; genus CAZUBT01. Next base: position 23,909 of record CAZUBT010000001.1, read on the forward strand.
TTCTCCATCAGGGGACCGGAGAATAGTTTCATCTCCTCCCTTGAATTATCCCCTGAGAAAGTATATTTTTGGAAATAAAGATAGGAAGTTAAATTAGTTCTTATGATCCCATTCATAAATCATTTAAGCAGCGCCGGGCGACGCCGGCCCCCATCACTCCTTCGGGCGGCCCTCTTCCGGATCATTCCGGTCTTCCTGACCATGGCTTTTCTGGCCGGATTCTGCCGGCCCTGCCTGGCCGCTGACCTCTTCGACCAGGTGGTGGAGCACAAACTGCCCAACGGGTTGAAAGTATTGCTCCTCAAGGAGAGCCGGGCCCCCATTATCAGCGTGCAGGTCTGGTACCGGGTGGGCTCCCGCAATGAGGAATTGGGCAGAACCGGCATTTCCCATCTCAGCGAACACTTGATGTTCAAGGGCACGGCCAAATACGGGCCCAAGGTATTTGCCCGGACAGTGCAAAAGGCCGGCGGCAGCGACAATGCCTTCACCGGCCGGGATTACACCGCATACTTTGAAAACGGCCCCACTACGGAACTGAAGCGCTGGTTGGAGATGGAAGCCGACCGCATGCAGGGCCTCCAGGTGAACGAGGAGGCCTTCCGCACCGAACAGCAGGTGGTGCTGGAAGAGCGCCGCATGCGCACCGATGATGACCCGGTGAACTTCATGGTGGAGGAGGCCGTGGCCGCGGCTTATAAGGCCCATCCCTATCAGTGGCCGGTGATCGGCTGGTTTTCCGATATTCAGAGTATTACCCTGGACGACTTTCTCCGGCATTACCGGCGTTACTATGTCCCCAACAACGCCACGGTGGTGGTGGTGGGAGATATCGAACCCCAAGAGGCCCTAAAGGCCGTGGAAGCCGCGTTCGGGCAGATCCCTTCGGGGCCGGAGCCCCCCAAGGTTACGGCCAAGGAACCCCGCCAGTACGGGGAACGCCGGGTGACGGTGCGCCGGGAGGCCCAGCTGCCTTATCTACTCATGCTCTATCACGTCCCCAACTGGGAACACGCCGACGCCTACCCCCTGGAAATGCTTTCCCGAGTGCTCTCCCAGGGACGGAGTTCCCGGCTCTATCACCGGCTGGTCTATCAGCAGAAGCTGGCCCTGGAAGCCGGTGCGGATTATGATTTCGACACCGCCAATCCCACCATGTTCACCTTCCATGCCCAGCCCCTGCCGGGAAAGACCGTGGAGCAATTGGAGAAGGCCCTGGGGGTGGAAATCAAGAAACTCCAGACGGACCTGGTGGCCGAAACCGAGCTGGCCAAGGCCAAAAATCAACTACAGGCCGGGTTTTACATGTCTCTGGATTCCCTGTTTTTCAGGGGTATGATCCTGGGAAGATTGGAGACCGTGGCCAGATGGAGCCTCATCAAAGAGTTCGTCCCCAAAATGCTCCAGGTGACCTCGGAGGATGTCCGGCGGGTGGCCAAACAGTACCTGACGCCGGAGAATCGCACTGTAGGTGTTTTATCTCCTATAAAGACGGATAAGGTGAAAATGGAGCGATATCGCCCGGGAGGGCAGATTGACTAGAGAGTTTTCGGTTTTCGGTTTTCGGTTTTCTGTAAAAGAACCAAGGGAGAAAACTTTTCTGGTTTCCCTGGCCTTGATGGGCGCGTTACTTTGGGGTTCATTGGCCTACGGCGCGGAGGCCTCCAAGGTCCTGGGGACCCGGCAGAACCTCCCCAATGGCCTGGTATGGCTCCATTCCCAGCAGAGCGGCCTGCCCCTGGTCACCTTGCAACTGCTGGTGAAGACCGGGACCTTGCAGGAACCCCCGGAAAAGGCGGGGATAGCCAATCTCACGGCCCAACTGCTCCTGAGCGGCACCAAGGCCCGCAGCGCCACCCAAATCGCCCAGGAACTGGACGTTCTGGGAGCCAAGCTTAGGGCCTCCGGCGGCGAAGACTTTGCATCGGTGAGCCTCACCGTCCTTAAGAAAGACCTGGCCGCGGGGTTGGGGCTGATGCAGGACATCCTGCTGAACCCGGCCTTCGCCCCGGAAGAGGTGCAGCGCACCGTGTCCCGCCTCAAGGCCGCCTTGCAACAAGAAGAAGATGAGCCGGGAGTGGTGGCCGCCCGGGCCTTCGCCAAAGACCTCTACGGCGCCTTTCCCTATGGCCGCCCCTCCCGGGGCACGCCCCAGGGCTTATCCGCCATTACCCAAAAGGACCTCAAGGAGTTCCATCAGCGCTATTACCTCCCCAATAACGCCATCCTCAGCGTGGTGGGAGACCTGAACCCGGAGGAGGCCGGCAAGTGGGTGACCCAGACCTTCGGCGGCTGGCCCGCCGCTCCGATTCCGGCTCGTAACCTCCCCCCCATCCCGGCCCTTAACGAAACCAGGGTGAAGGTTATCAATAAAGATATCACCCAGGCCAACATCATTTTGGGAAATCTGGGGATGGCCCGGAACAACCCGGATTTTTACGCGGCCCAGGTGATGAATTATATCCTGGGAGGCGGCGGTTTCGCGTCCCGCCTCCTGGATAACATCCGGGTGAACCGCGGTCTGGCTTACAGCGTCCACAGCAATTTTTCTCCGGGGCTGGAGCCGGGGCCCTTTGCGGTGACCCTGGAGACCAAGAACGCCAGCGCCCGGGACGCGGTTACCCAGGTTGTTGCCGAGATGGAGCGGATCCGGAAGGAGCCGGTGACCCCGGAGGAATTGTCCGACGCCAAATCATACCTCATCGGCAGCTTTCCCCGAAAAATGGACTCCCTGGATAAACGCGCCTGGCTCCTGGGGTATGTGGAACTCTATAATTTGGGGTTGGATTATCCCTGGCGCTACCCGGAGCTCATCCAGGGACTCACCCCGCAGGATATCCAGCGGGCGGCCCAAAAATATTTGCATCCGGATAAATACTTGCTGGTGGTGGTGGGAAAAACCTCGGAGATGCCTTCCCTGTCCGGTGTCCACCCTGCCGGGAAAGAGGAGAAGCAGGATGAACCAAAGAAGTCTGCTGATTAGTCTGGTTTTGACCTTAGCTTTGTTCAGCGCCGAGTCCCTGCCGGTCAACTGCCCGGGGACTCTCCTGGGGGCCCAGGCGGCCCAGGCGGCCCTGGCCCCGGAAACCTTTGCCGACCTGGCCAAAAAGGTCTCTCCCGCAGTAGTCAATATCAGTACCGAAAAAACCGTCAAGGGCGGTGCCGGCCGCAATCGCATGAAGGAGTTCTTTGGGCCTTTCGGCGGTCCGGGAGAACGCGGCTCTCCCTTCGGGCAGGAAGACCCCTTCAAGGATTTCTTTGAGAAATTTTTCGGGGACCAGCCCAACAAGAGCTTCAAAAACCGCAGCATGGGCTCCGGTTTTATCATTGATGCCACGGGCCTGCTCATCACCAACAATCACGTGGTGGAAGGCGCGGATAAAATCAGGGTGAAGCTGGCGGGAGGCAAAGAATATCAGGCCACCATCAAGGGCCGGGACCCCAAGACCGACATCGCCCTAATTCAGATCACCGATCCACCCAAGGACCTCCCCTTCCTTTCCCTGGGGGATTCCGAATCCATCCAGGTGGGGGACTGGGTCCTGGCGGTGGGCAACCCCTTCGGGTTGAGCCATACCGTCACCCAGGGAATCATCAGCGCCAAGGGACGGGTCATCGGCGCTGGCCCTTATGACAATTTTCTCCAAACCGACGCGTCCATCAACCCCGGCAACTCGGGCGGCGCCCTGGTCAACCTCAAGGGGGAGGTGGTGGGCATCAATACCGCCATCCTGGCCTCGGGCCAGGGCATCGGCTTTGCCATCCCCAGCAATATGGCCAAGAGCATCATCCCCCAACTGAAGGAAAAGGGCAAGGTTACCCGGGGCATGTTAGGCGTGCAGGTGCAGAACGTCACCCCGGAGCTGGCCAAATCCTTCGGCATGGCTGAACCCAAGGGCGCGCTGGTGGCCGAGGTTAATCCCGGCACCCCCGCGGAAAAGGCCGGCCTCCACCGGGGCGACATCATCGTTGAATTCAACGGCCATCCCATTAACGAGATGAACGAACTGCCCCGCATGGTGGCGGAAATCTCGCCCGGCACCGCCGCCAACCTCAAGGTCCTCCGGGAGGGCAAAGAGAAGACCTTCAGCCTGACGGTCACCGAGCTCGCGGATGAAAAGCAGGCCCCGGTCCAGGGCGAAGAGGGCGAGGAGAGCCCCTTAGGACTGGTGGTGAAGGACTTGACCCCGGAGTTGGCCCGGCGGTTTCGCCTGAAGGAGACCCAGGGCGCGCTTGTCGTGGGGGTGGAACAGGGCAGCGCCGCCGCTGACTCGGGCCTCCGCCCCGGAGACCTGATCATAGAAATCGAAGGCAAGCAAGTGACCAACCTGAAGACTTACCAGGCCATCATCGGCAAATTGAAGAAAGGAACCTCAGCCCGTTTCCTCATCAAGCGCCAGGGCCGGACCCTTTACTATACGGTGGAGATCCCCCAATAAACGTAGGGTGGGCACGGCCCACCATCCCTAAAGAAATTTGTAGGGTGCGCACCTTGCACCATCTTTGAAAACCCAGGGGCGGTTCACAAGAACCGCCCCTTCCATTTGGATTATTACGTAGTCTCTGGGAAAAGACTCTTCAGACGGAGTTCGCCCACCATTCGGGGCGAACACAAGGTTCGCCCCTACGAAAAAATATATCTTTGACAACTAATTGGTATCCGACAGGTTGAAGATCTGGTGGGAAAAAGTGTAGCACCGCCGCCTCCGGCTATTCTTTGGTGGCACAGGCTTTCCAGCCTGTGCATGAGCAGGCGAGGGCGCCTACTCTACATTTTTCGGGTTTCATCGACGAAATGCCCAATGGCCTTTACCATTGCCGATATCCAAGGTTCCATAGGGTGCGAAACTTGACATCCTTTGTTGATGTAGCACCGCCGCCCCCGGCGGTTCTTGCCTAACGCGGCATGGCTGCGCCACAACCTCTTTGGGGATCAATCGAATCAGCGCCAAACAAAGAGGCCCGGGGTGCGCCCGAGCCTCTGGGATACATTGATCCGACTGTAGGGTGCGTCTTCCGCACCGTACCTTAACTCTTCTCCGGGGTTATTTCTTGCTGATCACCACCAGCGTTTGGTCCGTCACCTGGTGGTAGATCTCTTCCACATCTTGATTGCGCAGGGAGACGCAACCCTGGGTCCAGTTCTCTCCCCGGAGGACCTTCGAATCATCCTCGGTGCCGTGGATGCCGATCTGGCCGCCGATGTCCGCCTCCTGGGATACTCGCCCGGCTTGTTTGGCCCGGGAAAATTTCAGCCAGTTCTGAGTGTTGGGATAATCCAGCCAGATGAATTTTGACCACCGATCGTGCGGATATTTGGCTTTGATCCGATAGACCCCTTCCGGGGTGCAATTGTCCCCCTGGCATAACTTATCGCCATAAGGATTGGGGCCCAATACTATTGGATAAGTTTTGAGAGGCGTGGTGCCTTTGTATAAGGTGAGCTTGCGGCTCGACTTGTGCACCACAATTACTGTAGGTTTATTGCCGTTGCCATTGAGGCCGTTCTTAGTCAATAGTTGGTCGATGTACCGCTGTTCCGGATTTAATTGGGTCTGCCGAGGCTGGTATTCCGGCAGCGTCCCGTCCGGTTGGGCCGTGCCCGTAAGACTCCCACGGTCACCGGCACAGCCGGCCATAAACAAGATGAGCACCAGAAAAATCAAAAAAACTTCCTGGTTACGCATATTTCCCGCTCCCCCCAGTTAAGGTGATAAACGTAATTTTAGCACTATACCAAATTTTAATTAGGTAATCAAATAAAGTTTTTCGCTTATTTCGGATTATCATGGCAGGCCTGCCTTCTCGGCCCGCCATCATTTCATTTACCTAAGTTGTGGTGAGGGCTGCATGGATGTTATCCGGCCTTTGAGCTTCTTAAAAACCGCGGCCAGCTTGACAGCCCTGTAACCTGCCCCCTCTTCACATAACCGTCCTGGCATGCCTCAATATAAAATGGCATAGAGAAAATCTTCGTCCAACTCAGGATTTTCCACATATTGCATATAGGTTTCAGCATAATACGGCCGCCAAATGCAATCTGGGCGATGATAAGGGCCCGAACCCAACCAGATCCCGGAATCAATGGGATTTTTGGAAGAATCGAGGATCACGTCTTGAAACTGGTAAACAAAAGTTTTGTAATAGAGTTTTTTGGAATCCGCGTAGAAGGGCGATTCATCTGCTGCCGCATAGACGGTTATTGTGCCTGACACCACTTGTTTACCTGTATACTTGACCTTGTATTTGTATATGGGATAGTTCCATACTTCATCGCCATAATAAAGTTCTCCCACCAACCCCCTCTTAGAGCCGTGCATGGGGTCGACCCCCTTGATTTCGTCCCGCAGGTACCGCCAGAACGATCCGGGGCTGGGCTGATCCTCATAAATCTCGTAATTGGAACCATTTGCGCAGTTAAAATAGGTTTCCACCAGCAGACCCTTCCGGTCTCTGATGCGAAACTCAATGTCATATAAAAACCTGGATTTGGTGGGTTGAGGCTCCCAGACGGCCGCCCCGGACCAGGCATGGCAATGTCCCCACCAGTCGTCCGGATTCTGGGGGGGGCCGTGGTTGTCATATTCCCAAGCGCGGGCGTCAGTCCAGTATCCTTCAATCCAGGTTAAATAATCGTAGCGATCCAAGGCCTCGTCATAATCATAAAGATTAGGGTCCAACCAATCGACCCAGGCCCAATACCAACACGACCAGACGGCCGTTTTTGGAACTTGCCCCGAGTCGCCACCGGCAAAAGCGGCGGAGGACCCGAATAACAAGGCCACCGACAAGCAGCCGATCCATGCCCAATAAATCCAAGACTTTCTCATGGCTACACCTCCCATCGGTTAATTCTTCCCGGATTCCGCCAGCCAGTAACGTCTGGATGGTTTGTCATTTTGGACCCGTTCTCCATAAACACACCAGGGGTGCGCCGGGTTCCAAACCTGTTGTTCCACGTTATTGGAAGTTGCAGTGATCTTCACCAGCCGGTTGGCATCAGGCGTAATGGGGGCGTCTTCCTTCAACAGCGGAGCCTCCGACCCGCCCATAAATTTCATGGCAGGGACGCCGCCCACTTCCTGATGAATGTCGAACTTTCCCCTCCTGCTGGAGAAAGGCATGAATGGTTGGTCGCTTCTAAATAAGGGCATAGTCAGGGGCAGTGAGGGGAATTGGTCGCCGAAAAACGGGCCGGCCGAAGCGGGGGAGAAATCTTTTCTCACTACCGGTGGCCCGATATTTCCTTTTTTTCCTGCGGTTGCGGAGGGGTGGTGCAATTCCTGACGGCCGATGTGGCGATCTGACTCCCGGAACCAGTAGCGGAACCAATAGGGACACTTATTATCCCCCTGGGGTTTGATGGAAACCATAAAATAGGGCTGGTCTTCGATATTTTCGATTCCTTCAACCTGGAACAGCCAAGCCTGTTTGGGGCGCCAACCAGGGGGAACCGGGCCTTTGACAGTTTTCCCAGAATCATAGACTTGACACTCCACCGTCCACCAATCTCCCACTGACCACTTGGGCGGTTCTAAGGGGGAGACAGCTTGAGCCGACGCCCACCGCAAGTCAGCCCCCACCAGCAAGCTTACCATCAGCAAATATAGGGCGCTCTGGAATAGAATACGGCTAAAGATATTGCTCATGATTTTCTCCTTGCCTAAATCGCAGGGTGACCGAAGATGACCCTGGCCAGAGGGAAAAAACCGCTTTCCCGCCCCTCATATAGTCGAGGACTGTTTAATGGCCTTTTTTTCAAAGAGTTTCTCCCTGGGAACGGGATAATCGGATACAATGACCTTAATATCATCTTAGACAGGATATACTCTTGGTTTGTTATGTCTGTTCATCTCATCATTGACGGTTACAACGTCATCCGTCAGCATCCGGAGTTGAGCGTCCTGGACGCCCTGGACCTGGAGGCCGGGCGCCGGGTGCTCCTGGAACTTCTGGCTGCTTACCGCGGGCAGCGCCCGGCTCATAAGATCACCGTGGTCTTTGACGGCTGGCAGGGAGGCGAACTGAAGGAATCCCGAGACCGGCGCCAGGGCATGGTGATTATCTATTCCCGCCTGGGGGAAAAAGCCGACGAAGTCATCAAACGCCTGCTGGCCCAGGAGCGCGGGCGGGCCGTAGTGGTGAGTTCCGATGGGGAGTTGCGGGATTTTGCCCAACAGGTAGGAGCCGCCTGGATCACTGCAGCGGAGTTCTCTCTACAGCACCTCCAGGGAACTGGCTCAACCCCCGAGACCGGCGACGATTATCCCCCGCCGGGAACCCACAAGAAAGGCCCGGCCCGGCGGCTCCCCAAAACCGAGCGCCGCCGGCAACAGCGCTTGAAAAAGCTGTAGGTATGAACCGCGAGGCCGCCGGCCCCACCTTATTGTTGATTAATCCCTGGATTTACGACTTTGCGGCTTACGACTTTTTCGCCCGCCCCCTGGGACTCCTGTATCTGGCAGGATTCCTAAAAGCCCGGGGGTATGCCGTGCATCTGGTGGACTGTCTGGATACGGACCATGCCCGCCCAGGCCCCTTCGGCACCGGCCGCTACCCCAAAGTGATCCTGCCCGCTCCGGCTCCCTTGAGAGACATTCCCCGCCGCTATGGACGTTACGGCATCAGCGAAACGGACTTCAAGGCGCAACTGGCCCGGCTTCCCCGGCCCGCCGCCATCCTGGTGACTTCCCTCATGACTTACTGGTATCCCGGCGTGACCGCAATTATCCGCCTGGTCCGGGAGCGCTTCCCCCGGACGCCGGTGATTTTAGGGGGCATCTATGCCACCCTGTGCCCGGAACATGCCCGGCAAGTCAGCGGCGCGGACCTGGTGGTCACAGGACCGGGAGAAGCAGCGATCATTAAACACCTGGAAGACCTGGGCCTGCCCCCCTCCTCCCGTCAGACGACCCCGATGCCCTTACCCTACCCCGCCCTGCACCTTTTGCCCCACCTCTCCTATATTCCCATCCTCACCTCCCGGGGCTGCCCCCTGGAGTGCTCCTACTGCGCCTCCCGGCTCCTTATGCCCCGGTACCGGCGGCGTTCCCCGAAAGAGGTGGTGGAAGAACTGGAATTCTGGCGGGAACGCTTGGGTCTGGAGGATGTGGCCTTCTACGACGACGCCCTGCTGGTGGACGCGCCCTCCCATTTGCTGGTAATCCTGGAAGAACTGGAACGCCGAGGTCTGCGCTTTCGCTTCCACACCCCCAACGGTCTCCATGCCCGGTTCATCACCCGGGAAGTGGCTCATCGGCTCAAGGACTCCGGGTTCAACACCCTGAGATTGGGGGTGGAAACCACCGCCCTGGGGGAGGCCCGCCTGGACCGGAAACTGGCCCCGGGCGATTTGGAAGCGGCCATCGCGTATCTCACCGAAGCCGGATTCCGCCGGGAAGAGATGGGGGTCTATCTCCTCCTGGGGCTCCCCGGCCAGGATGAGACGCAGCTTCCGGCCTCCATCCGGCGGGTCCGGGAACTGGGGGCCACCCCGGTCTTGGCCCAGTACTCCCCCATCCCCGGCACCGTCCTGTGGCCCGAAGCCGTCAAATGCTCCCGCTACGACCTGGAGACGGAACCCCTATTCCACAACAATTCCCTGTTTCCCTGCTGGCCGGAATTTTCCTGGGAACACTTCAACCATGTCAAACGTCTGGCCGAGGCCAAGGAGTTGTGATATTGTTGCTGGGGGGGAGGGGGTAAGGGCGGGCGTCCTTAGCCCCCTCCCCCAAATACTACCGTCTCTAAACCTTAAGGATCGTCCATGGGAACTTCCGCCTCCCGGCGGGCCCCCACCAGCCGTCGGTGGCGGCTGGCCAAAAGCGCCGCCACCCGGTATCTCTCGCCGGAAGGGGGCAGGCCCGTGACCGCCCGGGAGGTGGCGGCTAGTTATGTCGCGGCCCTGGAAGAGACCCCCGGGCCGGAGGGCCTGGACCTGCTGGGCTCTTTCCGCCTCACCCGCAAGACCGGGCAAAATCTGGGGGATTTTCTGACCGTCGCGGCAGCCCAAGGCTGGGACGCGGCCCTGACCCGTTGGGGCCTGGAAGATTTGCTGGGGCAGGCCTCGGACCTTCAGGTCCAGGCATTAAGCGCCTCCCTGGCCGGCGCCTCCGGCTCCCTGGAGGAGGCTGCAGCCCGGACCGCCCTGGTCCGGACGATGATGAATTGGATGGCCCGGCGGGAGCCACCCGCTTTGCCCTCCCCGGAGGCTTCGGGGACCGCCCCGGCGGCCATGGTTTGCCGGTTCCTGGCGGATGCGGTATATGTGCGCCTGGTCCTGGATCTGGGGGAACCCCTGGAGGCCGCCGGCCATAGCTATGCTCACCTGCGACAGGGCCTGGACGGCCTCAAGAGCCGGGTGGAGCAAGCCCTGGACCGGGTCCCCATCCCGGCTCCTCCCAAGCCGGACCAGTGGCCCGGCCTGGCAGGATGGACCTGGGTCACCCAGGTCATGGATGCCTTGTTTCGGCAGTTAAAGGAGTGAATGTAGAACCGGCAGCCTCAGGGGTTCGCCCCGGCCTGCAAAAGCACAACCGCCCCCGGTTCTTCGGCGGCACAGGCTTTCCAGCCTGTGCTTGAGCAGACAAGGGCGCCTGCTCTGCATCCCCCGGCCCGCCCTTTCAAAACTAAGGCGGGCCCAAAGGCCCGCCTAATGATTGATGATCCTCGGATTTTTTACCGAAAACCGAAACCCGAAAACCGAAAACGCTATTACCCGTAAGGATTACCGGATTATCCAGGAAATTCCAACCCGAGTGCCCCGCTGATTTACGGTGAAGGTTTGTCCCCCGAAGGTCAGGGTGCCGGTCCTGGCTGGCCCGGTATTGGGGGACACGGCGTAAAAAATCGTGCGGCTCCCGCCCCCGCTGGTCTCGGAAGTTATGGAAATCCAGGGGACATTACTTTGCGCGGTCCAGTTACAGCCCATCTGGGTGGCCAGACTCACGTAGCTTATGCCCCCGACGGCCTTGACATTCTTCCGGGTGGGAACCAGGGTGTAGGAGCAGACCGGCGTGATAGATTCAAAACCTTCGTAGGCTATGGAGAAATCGCCGAAATTAACCACGCTGGCCAGTTCGCTGTAAGCTATTTTAAAATATCCGGCCTCGCCCCAGCCGGTGCCCCAACTATTTTTGACAATAAAATACTGGCCCTCGTCATCGTAGCCCACCAGCAAGATGGCATGGGCGCCCTGGGAGGACCCGGAAACATAACTATAAACCCCACTGATATAGTGATAAAAATCTTCGTAAACATCCATGGTGGCGGTCAGGGGTCCATAGGTATTCAGGGCATTTTTCAAGGCGTCCACCGTGGGGGAACCGGTGGTTACCCAGCGCCAGTCGGACATTCTATAGGAATAATACTGCCACCCGGCGCAGGCCTTGCTGCAGGATCCCTCGGTGGCGGCATAGCGCAGGCAGCCCTCCAGAGGCGCCCCCGCATCCCGGAGGAAATCCGAGGCCCCATCGATGAAGCCGCCGGTGCAATCTCCAGCGCCGCTGCAGGAGATCACGGCCTGTTCAGACAAGTCGATATTGGTCCCAGGGATATGGTTGGCAATGAGCGCCCGGGACTCCAGTGCCGCGATGGTGGCAAAGGCCCAACAACTGCCGCAGTTTCCCTGGTTCCTAACGGGGGTAACGAACTTTTCCCCGCCGTAATTCCGCCAATCCAGGCTGGGCGGAGCCTCGCCCACCGGTGGAGCCTGAAGGCTTTCCGGGCCCCTTAAGGCCCCTCCCCGGGGGATCTGGGGCTTGATGGTCCCCAGCAGTCTCTTTCTGGCCGCGGGGGACATCTGGGAAACGGACGTGGTTCCCGCCTGCCAGCGGCCGCCCCGGGCTTGAATGGCCAGGTTGACGGCGCCCACTTCTCCATTAGCCGCATGAGCCAGGGAATCTACAAAGGAATTTACCAAGAGGGTGAAACCCACCACCCATACCGCCAGCCATATCCTCCACCAGCGCCCTTGTCTTACCTGATCACGGCTGCTCATAGCGTCTCCCTTTCCGTCCCTGGGGCTAGCCCAGCATCCCGCCTCCCATATTTTCCCTTGCGGCCCAACCACGGGGCCATCGAAGGGACTCACCCGTATTCAACTTTTAGCTTACTCTATCTCTGCGGGAAATCGGGAAATCCCTGATTTCCCGGGTTAAATAACCGGCTTTTTGGGTAGGGGAATTCTTGGTGGAATCATCGATCCCCCCTAGTATTTCTTTTCGGATTTATTACCGGTTGGCCTCAATTTACGTGCCATAAACCGGCGGTGAATTAGCGGCCAGTTGACAATTGCCGCTGGTCAGTTTTCGGTGTGCCGAGCAACCATCTTTTCAAAAGGGCTGCCCCTCTGTTTACCAGGGGCAGAAGCTTATCTCCCACATGGCGGACTTACGACCAATGGTGTGTTCGTATCCAGCCGCAGTATGTGCTGTGGCTACTTGAGTTAAGCGGATACCCCCATAGATTAATAAAACTTCCTTCTCAATGCCCGATTTGCTATCCTTTTTCTGCACGAGATGGTTTACGGGTGTCCAAGGCTGAACAAATACGCAAAGCGGTATCGGATTGAAACACTTCTACCATAAATATTTGACCATATTTATTCTTTTTTTATTCCCCCTATTGTGGCCCAATCCGGAGGTTCACGCTTGTACTCTTTGGGCGGCGGCGGGGAGCCGGGTGGAGGGCGCCGGGGTCCTCATCGCCAAGAACCGGGACATGCCCCCCGACCACCGGCAGGAACTGCGGTTGGTCAGGCCCCCTGGCGGCTTCCGCTACTTCGGCCTCTTCGCCGTGGACAGCGACGAACCGGGTGTCAAGGCAGGCGTGAACGAAAAGGGCCTGGTCATCGTCGACGCCGCGGCGAGCTGTATTCCTAAATGGCAGCGTGACCGGCGCCCGGAGGTGGAGCATCTCAACGAAAAACTCCTTGCGGCCTGCGCCGACGTGGACGCGGTCCTGCGGCGACAACTCATGTTCTGCGCTCCGGCCTACTACATGATAGCCGATCGCTCCAACGCGGTTATCCTGGAAGTGGCCTTGGACGGCAAACGGTCCATCAAGAAAATCACTCAAGGCGCCCTCACCCACACCAACCACTACCTTGACGAAAATTTCCAGGACAATAACCAGAAAATCAATCCTGGGAGCCAGGTGCGTCTGGAGCGTATCCAGCGCCTCCTGGCCATGCGTCCCCGCCCCCTAACCCTGGTGGACTTCATCTCTTTCAGCGGCGATGGCCACGACGGACCGGACTACAGCATCTGGAGGAGCGGCAGTACCCCTAAGAAAATTCGCACCCTGGCGAGTTGGATCGTGCGCCTCCCCGCAAACGGCCCCCCCACCCTGTACGTCAAACTGGCCAACCCCGGAGAGCCGCCCGCCACCCGCCGGCTGCAACTGGACACTTCCTTCTGGGAGAAATAGAACATGGCGTGTACAATCCGTATTCTAGCCGTTATTATCTTGCTGGCCATGTGCTTCTGCGGCCATGCCGCGGCCGCGGATGATCAGACCGGCGTCCCCATACTGAACTACCACCGTTTTGGACCGTCGGTGGCCGACAGCATGACCGTGACCACCGCGGTGTTCGAGGCGCAACTCAAGTGGCTCCAAGACAACCGGTACACGGTCATTCCGCTCAGGACGTTGGTGGACTACCTCCGCGGCCAGGGCCCCCCGCCGCCGCCCAAATCGGTGGTGATCACCGCGGATGATGCTCACAAGACAGTCTATACCGAGATGCTGCCCCTGGTGCGCAAATACAACATTCCCGTGACCCTGTTCATCTATCCGTCGGCTATTTCCAACGCCTCCTATGCCATGACCTGGGAGCAGTTGCAGGAACTGCAGAAAACCGGTCTATTCGACATGCAGGGGCATACCTTCTGGCATCCGAATTTTAAGCGGGAAAAAAAGAAACTCTCCCCCGACGCCTATCAGAAGCTGGTGGAGACGCAGTTGCAAAAGTCAAAAACCGTCCTGCAAAAGAAGTTTAGCGCCCCGGTGGACCTGTTGGCCTGGCCCTTCGGCATCTATGACGACTGGCTGGAAAAGGAAGCCGCCCGGGTGGGGTACGTGGCGGCCTTCAGCATTGATCGCCGACACGCGAGCAAGTCCGAAAAGATCATGGCGCTGCCCCGCTACTTGATGGTCAACGGCGACGGTGTCAAAGGTTTCGCCGCCATCGTCACCGGCCGGGCCCAGGAGAAGGGCCGTAAGACTTATTAGTGGGTGTCCATCCGGAAACTCGGAAAACTTTGCCGGCTCCTTGGTTAATATACAAGGGGCACGGCTTGCCGTGCCTCTACAGGATAATTTTTCCGTTATCTTTTAACCGATACAGAGAAAAAGGTGCACGGTGCGCTCCCCACAAAAATAAGGACGACCCAGCGGGTCGCCCATACGCTTATGGGGATTGGGAGGGGAGTTTGAGGGGAGGGCGGGGGACCTGCGGTCCCCCGGTCCTCCCCTCAACTCTTTCATCTCATCCCTCCTTCT
>CAZUBT010000001.1:38420-109868 GCA_964618815.1 uncultured Desulfobacterales bacterium
GGTAAAGCAGTAGCCAGTGACTGACACTTCTCGTCTGTGGGGTGATGGGCGGGCGGGGACGCGTTATGTGCCTTTATGGTGTATTTTTACTTTAGTCAGCGAGGAGACGACGAACGACACGCCCCCCCCCGCTCTCCTTCTTCTCAACTCTTTCATCTCATCCCTCCTTCTTCGCAAACGTCAGTCCCGCTGCGTCCCCGTCCACCGCGATGGTATCCCCTTCCTTGAAGTCGCCGGAGAGCAGCATGGGGGCCAGTTTGTCCTGGAGGTGGCGCTGGATGGCCCGGCGCAGGGGCCGCGCCCCGTACACCGGGTCGTAGCCTTCCTCCGCCAGGAAGTCCCGGGCCGCGTCCGTGAGTTCCAGGTGAATTTGGTGTTCCTCCAGGAGTTTGCCCAGGCGGGCGGTCTGGATCACCACAATCTGCCGGAGCTGCTCCTTGGTCAGGCGGTGGAAGATGATGATGTCGTCCACCCGGTTCAGGAACTCCGGCTTGAAGTGAAGCTTCAGGGCCTCCATGACCCGGTCCCCCATGCGCTTCTCGTCGGTAATCTCTGCGATGTACTGGCTGCCGATGTTGGAGGTCATGATGACGATGGTGTTCTTAAAATCCACGGTGCGGCCGTGGCCGTCGGTTAAGCGGCCGTCGTCCAGGATCTGCAGCAGGGCGTTGAACACCTCCGGGTGGGCCTTTTCCACCTCATCGAAGAGCACTACGGAGTAGGGCCGGCGGCGCACCGCTTCGGTGAGTTGACCGCCTTCCTCATAGCCTACGTAGCCCGGGGGCGCGCCCATGAGGCGGGAGACGGTGTGCTTCTCCATGTACTCGCTCATGTCCAGGCGCACCATGGCGGCTTCGGTGTCAAACAGAAATGCCGCCAAGGCCCGGGCCAGCTCGGTCTTGCCCACCCCGGTGGGACCTAAGAAGATGAAAGAGCCCAGGGGCCGGTTGGGGTCTTGTAAGCCCGAGCGGGCCCGGCGCACCGCGTTGGATACCGCTTGGACCGCCTCTTCCTGGCCCACCACCCGGGCCGCGATCAGCTCTTCCATGTGGAGCAGCTTTTGCTTTTCCCCTTCCAGGAGGCGGGTCACCGGCACGCCGGTCCATTGGGAGACCACTTCCGCGATGTCTTGGGCGTCCACTTCCTCCTTGAGCATGGCGCCTTCGGCCTGCTGGAGGTCCGCGAGCTTCTGGTTTTCCGCCTCCAGTTCCTTCTTGAGGTTCAGCATGGCGCCGTAGGTAAGTTCCGCGGCCCGGGCCAGGTCGCCCATGCGCTCCGCCTGGGCGGCCTCCACCTTGGCCTTGTCCATCTTCTCCTTGACGGCCTGGATATGGCTGATGATCTCCTTTTCCTTCTGCCACCGGGCCTTCAGCGCAGCGCTTTTCTCTTTCAGATCCGCCAGGGATTTTTCCAACTTGGCCAATCTCTCCCTGGAAGCCGGGTCCTCTTCTCTTCTCAGGGCTTCCCGCTCGATCTCCTCCTGGGTGATGCGGCGCTCCACTTCGTCGATCTCCCCGGGGCGGCTGTCGATTTCCATGCGCAGCTTGCTGGCGGCCTCATCGATCAAGTCCACCGCCTTGTCCGGCAGCCGGCGGTCGGTGATGTACCGTTGGGACAGCATCGCCGCGGCCACGATGGCCGCGTCTTTGATGCGCACCCCGTGGTGCACCTCGTATTTCTCTTTGAGGGCCCCGGAGAATGGCGATGGTGTCCTCCACCGAAGGCTCCGCCACCATGATGGGCTGGAAGCGGCGCTCCAGGGCCGCGTCCTTTTCGATGCGCTTGCGGTATTCGTTGATGGTGGTGGCCCCCACGCAGTGCAACTCTCCCCGGGCCAGGGGCGGCTTGATCATGTTGGACGCGTCCATGGCGCCCTCGGCGGCGCCCGCGCCCACCAGGGTATGAAGCTCGTCGATGAACATGATGATCTTGCCGTCGGATTCCGTCACCTCTTTGATCACGGCCTTGAGGCGGTCTTCGAATTCTCCCCGGTACTTGGCGCCGGCAATCAGGGACCCCAGGTCCAGGGTCACCAGGCGCTTGTTTTTCAGGCCCTCGGGCACGTCGCCGTTGACGATGCGCTGGGCCAGGCCCTCCACGATGGCGGTTTTGCCCACCCCGGCTTCGCCGATGAGCACCGGGTTGTTCTTGGTGCGCCGGGACAGTACCTGGATGATGCGCCGGATCTCCGAGTCCCGGCCGATAACCGGGTCCAGCTTCCCGGCCCGGGCCATCTCCGTCAAGTCCCGGCCGTATTTTTCCAGAGGTTGAAATTTTTCTTCCGGGGCCTGGTCGGTGATGCGGCTGGAGCCCCGGAGGTCCGCCAGGGCCTTGAGGATGCCTTCGGGGGTAAGCCCCTGGGCCTTAAGCAGCCGGCCCACTTCGCCGGCCTTATCCGCGGCCAGACCGTATAACAGGTGCTCGGTGGACACGTATTCATCCTTCATCAGGTCCGCCTGCTTGAAGGCTTCGTCTACAACTTTATTGAGACCGGGGGAGATATAGACCTGGGCCTCGCCGCTCACCTGGGGCAGCCGGGCCAGCAGGTTGTCTACCCCCTGGAGGAGCTTCTGGGGATCAACTTCCATTTTGTTAAGGAGGGGCCGGATGAGGCCTTCCTCCTGGGCCAGGAGGGTGCGCAGCAGGTGGCCCGGCTCCATCTGCGAATGTTTGAGCCGTCGGGCCAACTCCTGGGCGCCTTGCAGGGCCTCCTGGGCTTTAAAGGTTAATTTGTCCAAACGCATATTTCGACCTCATGTTGGAAAGATTTAACTCGCCAATATCATTGAAAAATATAAGAGGTCAGTTTTGAAAGTCAATGGTTGTCTTTAGGGCAGTTTTTGCCTACCCAGCCAGAAAAAGATTTTCATATTTATATGAAATTAATATGACTAAACATCATAATATCTTTGCTATTTCTATCTATTAGCGATTTAATATAAATTATATGCTAATAATTTTATTATAAGTTAAAGGCTATAAGGCAGTTTTTTCTCCTGAACGCGGTTGACGAAAAATGATTTTTCAATTAATATGAAATTTATACGAAACTACTAAAGATTAGGATGAGATATCAATGAATTATAATAGTTTATATAAATCATTTCATGACAGATATTTAAACAAGATAGAAATCGGCTATCGATTGCCCGCAGATCTTACCTTGGAAGAAACCTGGAAGAAAATCTTTGCGGAGCGCCGAGAGCGGGCCGAAATTTTACCCTTGCTGGATGAACGGGGAGAAAATTTTTGGCTTTATAACACCAAGCCTCTCCAGGGCAAACTCCACCAGATCGATGGTCGGGGCAAGGATTCGATGTATGCTTTGATAAGGAAGGAAATAGAAAACGAACTGGTCTTTGATTCCCTCATCGATGAAGCTTGGGCCTCCAACGTAATCGAGGGAGCATTTACCACTCATCAACGGGCAAAAGAAATGGTGCGCCGCAATCTAACGCCCAGGGACAAAAATGAATTGATGGTGAAAAATAATCACCTCGCTATGCTGCATTTGTTGGAACACAGGGATGCGGATTTTAACCTGGATTTTATCCTAGAAATTCACAGGATCATTACTCAAGACACGATAGAAAACCCGGAGTATTCTGGAAGATTCCGGGATACTGAAGTATATATTATGGATAAGGCACAAAACGTAATATTCAAACCAATGCCGGCTGAGATAATCAGACCTAACCTTGATAATTTGGTCCGATGGGTAAATGCTGACCAGGAAGAGGATTTTATCCATCCCGTTGTGAGAGCCAGTATAATTCACTTTTATATGGTTTATGTCCATCCGTTTTCTGATGGCAATGGCAGGACCGCAAGAGCTTTATTCTATTATTATCTTCTCAAAAATAGATATGAATTTTTTAAATATTTTTCAATTTCGGCGATAATTGCAGAGAGAAGAGATAAATATTATAAGGCAATCAAAGATGTTGAAGATTATGATAATGATTTAACATATTTTTTATTGTTTTCATCAGACATAGTATTAAAATCCATTGATGAGATAACAGACAAGATTATAAAGAAATATCAGACGAAGATAATTTCCGGGAAATTAGGTGAGATGAGTATTTATTTGAATAAAAGACAAGATAAATTAATTAAATCCTGTATAGAGCAAGATATAAAGAATATAACAACCAGAAAATTCGAAAAAATATTTAAAGTATCCTATGTTACAGCAAGGAGCGATTTAAATGAATTAGTCTACCATGGTTTATTTAAAAAGCAGAAAGTTGGCAAAAATTTTATCTTTTCCGCTGACCTAAAAGCTTTTTTAACCTGAGCATAACTTGATAGCTAAAGAATGAAACTTATCGCCCTCATTCCCTCCCGTTACGGCTCCACCCGGCTGCCCGGCAAGGCGTTGGCCCCCATTTTGGGGAAGCCTTTGATTCAGTGGGTCTATGAACAGGCCCGGCAGGTGAAGGAGTTGGACGGCTTGTATGTGGCTACCGACGACGCCCGGATTATGGAGTGCGTAGAAGGTTTCGGGGGCCGGGCCATTCTCACCCGGGCCGACCACCCCTCGGGCAGCGACCGCCTGGCCGAGGCCACGACCCTGCTGGGATTAAACCCGGAAGACATCGTGGTCAATATCCAGGGGGACCAGCCGGTGTTTCCACCCAGGCTCATCGGCCAACTGGCTGCGCTTCTGAGCCGGGACTGCTCCGTGGTCATGGCCACCCCGATGCGGTGCATCACGGACCTGGAGACCGCCCGGAACCCCAACGTGGTCAAGGTGGTTTTCGACTATCGGGGCCGGGCCCTCTACTTTTCCCGGAGCCCGGTGCCGTTCTGGCGAGACGGGGAGAAGCCTTATTTTTTCAAGCACATCGGCATCTATGCATACCGGACGGAATTTCTCCGGAACTTCGTAACCCTGCCCCCCCGGCGCTGGGAGGAGGCAGAAAAACTGGAGCAGCTCCGGGCCCTGGAGTACGGCTTCCCCATCCACCTCGTGGAAACCACGGAAGACACCGTGGAGGTGGATACTCCGGAAGACCTGGCTAGGGCCGAGGCGTTCTTGGGGGGTGGGCGGTAGATGGCAGAGATAGACGATTTACCAGATGCCAGAGAGAGGCTGATCTTCGCCCTGGATGTTCCGGGACGGGAAGAAGCCCTGGACTTGGTGCGGCAGTTGGCCGGGGAGATGGGTCTGTTTAAGGTGGGCCTGGAGCTGTTTATGGCCGAAGGCCCGGAAATTCTTCAGGCCATGGTCAAGGAAGTAAGCCCCTCCAAGATCTTTCTGGATTTAAAGTTATACGATATCCCGGCCACTATCCTGGGTGTGCTTCGCACCATCTTGCATGGGGTGGCTCTCGTCACCGTTCCCAGCGATGTCGGCCCCAGGGGACTGAAAAAAATCGTTGCGGGAACGGCCTTCAAAGTCTTGGCTGTGACCGTGCTTACCAGCAACTCCGGCGATGATCTCCAGGCGCTGGGCTATAAGGAAGAATACGCCTCAGATGTGAGCCGCCTGGTTCTGCTCAGGGCCAAAATGGCCCAGGACGCGGGCTGCGCCGGGGTGGTGTGCTCCGGGAGGGAAGTTAAAGCGGTAAAAGCGGGCTGCGGCCCGGACTTCCTGGCGGTCTGCCCCGGCATCCGCCCGGAATGGTCCCTGGTGCCGGGGGATGATCAGCAGCGCATCGTTACCCCTTACCAGGCCATTAGAGACGGCGCGGACTATATTGTGGTGGGCCGGCCCATCCGCACGTTTCCCGAAAGCCAGGGTGGGCCTGCGGCCGCGGCCCGCCGGGTGGCGGCGGAGATTGCCCGGGGGATGAAGGATGCCCAGGTTTGAAGAAAGGGCCGGGGGATTGCTCACTTCCCGCCCCACCAAGGCCCGCCCCACCAAGCTCACCCATGGAATGTTTTGAGAATTAAGGCCATAATCGGAAATCGATAACCATGCAATCCGGGCCTGGAATAATCTCTAAAGTAGTCATCTCCACGGCCCTGGGGCCGGACGGGCGGGGGATTTTTCCCTACACCCTTTTGCCCGGCTACCGGCGGCTGCTTCGGGCCGTAAGGGAAACCGGGGCCGCCGTCCTCACCAAATCCGCCACCCGCCATAAAAGAATCGGCAATTTCATCCCCTGGCAGCCCTGGACCTGGAAATACATCCGGCGCCTGCCCCGCATGGGGATGCTCAACGCCTACGGCCTCACCAATGCCGGGGCGGAAGCCTGCGCCCGGAAGATCAAGGTTTCCGGGGACCTGGGCTTTAAGGTGATCCCCAACTTTTACCCGGAGTTTGCCAAGGGGACCGATCTAGCCGTCCGGGAAACCCTGGAGGCCGCGGCCATTTATCGGCAGATCCTGGGCCCCTATTTCTGGGCACTGGAACTCAACTATTCCTGTCCCAATTCCCAGGAAGAGATCCGGGCCAATGTGGAGCAGGGGATTAGGTGCAGCCGGGAAGTGCGCCGCGCCTTCCCGGAGCTTTTCCTCATCGCCAAGATCAGCATCTGCCACCCTTACGAGTTTGCCCAGGAACTGGAGCGCCTGGGGGTCAATGCCATTCACGGGGTCAATACCATCCCCTATGAGATGGTGTTTCCGCCGGAGCGTTATGGCCGCTCTCCCCTGTGGGCCGTGGGGGGCGGCGGGGTTTCCGGGGGGCCGGCCTGGGAGGCCGCGTATCATTATAACGCCGGGCTTAGAAAGCAGGTGGGCCTGTTTTTGATTATGGGCTGCGGCGTCCGCAGCGCCAATGATGTGCGGAAATACCTGGATGCGGGCGCGGACGCGGTGAGTATCTGCACCCTGGCCCTGCGCAATCCCCAAGAGGCGGAGAGAATTATTAGGGAGCAACCGCAGAGGCACGCAGATTAACGCCGATTTATACCGATTCGTCATTAAACGTAATTTTTTTGTAGGGGCGAATCTTGTATTCGCCCTAAATTAGTGGGCGAACACAAGGTTCGCCCCTACATTTTGATACCTTTTGAATGCGAATTGGTATCAAATGCCTTAATTTTTCCGGTTCCTAGGCTCAGAGGGGTGTTTCATAAATTCGCTGACGTAGAGCAGCACCCAGGTTGCCGAAGCAGGAGCTTCGGACCCATTGGCGTTCCCAAGCAGGAGCTTGGGAACGAGAAGAAGAAATGTCAATGCAAGACCTGACCCAGCTTTTACCGCTTTTTCAGCATGATATGAGCATAGCGGCGGAGCCATACAATGGTTGAGGCGGTGAATTGTCGCTCTATTTATGTATGCAGATCGTTGCCTGCTTTTGAGTTGACGCGATGCTCCGGGATCTTTTCCAGCGCGTCCCCTATCTCACGCGCGGCCAGCCGCAGCTCGTAATTTTTTTGCAGGTTCATCCAGATATCCGGCCCCGTACCGAACCACCGCCCGAGGCGCAAGGCCGTGTCGCCGGTAATTCCGCGTTTGCCACGGATAATCTGGGTAAGCCGGTTCGTCGGCACCCCCAGTTCTTTAGCCAGCTCGTTGGCGCTCATGCGGAGCGCCTTTAGCTCGTCGGCCAGGTGCTCCCCCGGGTGAATAAGAAGCCGTGTCATGGGTACCTCCTAGTGATAATCGGCTATTTCCACGTTAAGCGGCCCTGGTGAATCCTCCGGCCATTCAAAGCAAATCCGCCACTGGTCGTTGATGCGGATGCTGTGCCGGCCTTGGCGATCACCCTTTAGCCCTTCAAGCCGGTTTCCGGGGGTGTTCAGAGCCGGCAGGCGGTCCGCCGCGTGCAACCGGTCGAGACGCAGCATGGCTTGACGCTCGAATCCCTGGAACGCCTTAACCCGGGCGCCTTCGAAAAAGACGCGGGTCCGCTTGTCCCGGAAGCCTATAATCATTCATTACCCTACCAGATTATATGCTATACGTCCAGCGTATAATTTCAAGACCCTTTCCGTTTAGTTGCTCCCAAGCGCGGCCTTTGGTCCGCCACGCTCTAAAAGGCCCCGTCAGTGGCTTACAGGCGTCACCGTTGCCCTTCTTGCATTCCCCCTTCCCTACTCCGGAGAAATGGAGAAATGGGGACAGACACTATTTTTTTATAATTAAACCCTCTTAAAGAGAAAATACCGTCCGTCCCTAATTATCTACTAATATCCATAAGTTCCGCTAATTTACGTCCCTAGTTTCCCGTATTTTCGCTATTTTCTCAGATTAACAGAGAAAAATGATGGTGCGTGAGACGCACCCTACATAAGGCTGGTTAATCCGCCCCGGCGCCTTGGCGGATGGATTCGTAGGTGATCTGGGTCAGGGTTTCCAGTTCCTGGAGGGTGAGGCTCAGGGGGGGCATGAGGACGATGACGTCGCTTAGGGGGCGGAGGATGGCGCCTAATTTGCGGGCTTCCAGGATGACCCGGTGGCCGGTGCGGCGGGCCACGGGGAAGGGTTCCCGGGTAGCTTTGTCCTGAACCAATTCGATACCCACCATGAAGCCCCGTTGGCGGACGTCGCCCACGTGGGGGTGATCCGCCATCTCGCTTAGGCGCTTGGTCAGCAAGTCGATTTTTTCCTGCAAGGTCTCCAGCACCCGGTCCTTTTCAAAAATCTCCAGGCTAGCCAGGCCCGCGGCCGCGGCCAGGGGGTTGCCGGTGTAGGTGTGGCCGTGGAAGAAGGCTTTAAACTCGGTGAATTCATGCAAGAAGGCGTCATAAATCTCATCCGTGGCCAGGGTGGCGGCCAGGGGCAGGTAGCCGCCGGTGATGCCTTTGGCCAGGCACATGAGGTCCGGGGTCACGGCTTCGTGGTCACAGGCGAACATCTTGCCGGTGCGGCCGAAGCCGGTGGCCACTTCGTCGGCGATGAGGAGCACGCGGTGATGGCGGGTGACCTCCCGGACGCGGGCCAGGTAGCCGGGGGGTTGGGGAATCATGCCCGCGGCCCCTTGCATGAGAGGCTCGATGATCACCGCGGCCAGCTCCTCATGGCGCTCGGCCACCAGGTCTTTTAGGGCCTGGAGGCATTGAAGGGCGCAGTTTTCCCGGTGGGGGCAGCGGTAACAGTAAGGCGCGGGGGCTTCCAGGGTGTCGAACAGCAGGGGCTGGAAGATCTCATGGAATAAAGCAATGCCCCCCACGGACACCGACCCCAGGGTGTCGCCGTGATAGGCGTTGCTGAGTTTCAGGAAGCGCTGTTTTTGGGGCCGGCCCCGGTTGCGCCAGTATTGAAAGGCCAGCTTCAGGGCCGCTTCCACCGCGGTGGAGCCGTCGTCGGAGAAGAAGACCTTGTTGAGGCCCGGGGGCGCGATTTCCGTCAGGCGCCGGGCCAGGACGATGGCCGGGGGGTGGGCCAGGCCCAGGAGGGTGCTGTGGGCCACGTTATCGAGTTGGTCCCGGACGGCCCGGTCCAACTCCGGGCGGCGGTGGCCGTGGACATTGCACCACAAAGAGGAGACGCCGTCCAGGTAGCGGCGGCCGTCAATATCGTAGAGGTAAGCCCCCTGGCCATGGGTGATGATCAGGAGTTCTTCTTCCCGGAACCCCTGCATCTGGGTGAAGGGATGCCAGAGGTGGTCATGGTCCCAACGGGTCAGGGTGTCGCGGTCGTACATGACGGCTCCTTGGGGGGATTTCGGGCTTAAGGTAATGAATATTTAACCACAAAGGCACCAAGGACGCAAAGGTTCACCAAAAAACGATTTTCAGGTTCCCGAGAAGGGGACTGGTAACGAGGAGAATAATGAATAGCCCGTTAGGATATTATTACCAAGCCAAGCTTGGCGCCCAATCGGGTTCCCAAGTTCAACCTGGGAACCAGAAAAGGTAAGGCCGGTGGGCAAGACGGGGGTTGCTTATTTGTAAATACCTTCACGGGGGCCAAAGGAGACCAGATAAAGGGAGTCTTTATCCACTTTGTAGGTCAGCCGCTTTTCCTGGCCGGCCACGGAATATTCATATTTCCATAACTCCTTTAATTCACCCTTGAGCTTCTTGCCGGTCAAGGGATTGGCCGCCACCGCGATTATGGCTCGTTTCAAGGCCTGCTTTTCTAAATCGCTTTGGAGCTTTTTTCTGAGTTTTTTGAATTTGGGCGTCTCATAGATTTTCAAGATCCAGTTCCTCGAACCTGCCGGCTTCAAGTTCAGCCATGGCCTCCAGGATATCCTTGATCTCCGCCGCGGTCAGTTCAGGGTTTTGCAGAGCCAAAAGCCCGATGCGGAGAGCGTATCTCAGGCTGCCGGAAAAGTCCCGATCTTCCCGACGGGAAAGCATGAGGAGCTGATGGATCAACTCTTGATCGAGAAGCACTGATTTTCTGACCATGTTTCACCCGCAATAAGGAATGACCGTATATTATAAAATAATATAGCATAATACATAAATTGGCAAGGGAGATATGGTCAGCTCTCAGGGGAACTGCCCAACCCCGTTATTCTCGTTTCCCAACTGAGGGGTTTATTTCCAAGATTCGCTGACGTACAGCAGCGCCCAGGTTGCCGGGGAGCTGGGGAACGAGAAGATGGTGCGTGGAACGCACCCTACATAGCTTCCCTAAGGGAGCCGGGGACAATGGGAATTTGGTTCTTACCGGTTTTTTACAGAAAACAGAGAACAGATAACCGGAAACCGAAAACTTTCAATGGCGGGAGGAGGTTGATTTGGATTCCGGGGTCGAACCCTGACGCCTGGGGTCCACCAGATTGTAACGGCGCATCTTGTTGAACAGGGTGGTGCGGCTGATGCCCAGGGTCTGGGCGCAGCGCTGCCGGTTCCAGCTTAAGCTTTCCAGGGTTTCCAGGAGAACTTGTTTTTCCGCCAGGTCCATGGCTTCATCCAGGGTAAGGTTCCGGGCGGCGAAAAAGGCGGGCACTTCCATTTCCAGGAGGTTGGGGGGGAGAGATTCGGGAATGATGAAATCTCCCTGGCTCAGGATCACGGCGCGTTCGACGACATTTTCCAGTTCCCGGACGTTACCGGGCCAGGGATAGCGCAGGCAGAGTTGGAGGGCGCTCTTGGAAACGCCCTTGATCTCTTTATGGTGCACCTGGTTGAAATGGCGCAGAAAATGTTCGATGAGGGGCGGGATGTCGCTCAAACGATCCCGGATGGGCGGAATGTTCAGGTGGACCACATTGATGCGGTAATATAAGTCTTCCCGGAAATTTTGCTTGAGCACCTCTTCCTGGAGGGAAGTATTGGTGGCGGTGATGATGCGCACGTCCACCTTGATGGGGGTGTTGCCGCCGACGCGTTCGACGACCTTTTCCTGGAGGACCCTGAGGAGCTTCACCTGGAGATTTTGGGAGGCGCAGTTGATGTCGTCCAGGAAGATGGTGCCGCCGTCGGCCTCTTCGAATTTGCCTTTTTTATCCCGAAAAGCGCCGGTGAAGGCGCCCCGCACATGTCCGAAGAGTTCGCTTTCCAACAGGGATTCGGACAGGGAACCGCAACTGATCTTGACTAAGGGCCCCTCCCGGCGGGTGGAATGATCATGGACATAGCGGGCCAGCATGGATTTGCCGGTGCCGGATTCGCCGGTGATGAGCACGGTGGCCATGGTGTCGGCGATGGCATGGACCACTTCCATGAGCTTATCCATCTTGCGGTCTGCGAATACCAGTTCCGCAGACATATCCCAGGGTTTCAGACGCTGTTTCAGAGATTGATAAGAAGCCAGGAGTTCAATCTGTTCCATGGCGCGCTTGATGGTGAGTTTGAGGCGCAGGTCATCGATGGGTTTGGTCAGGTAATCATAGGCTCCCAGTTTGATGGCCTCCACCGCGCCTTCGATATGGCCGTGGCCGGTAATGAATATAATGGTGGCGTCCGGCGCCTGTCCTTTTAATTCCTTGAGCAATTCAATGCCGTTGAGTCCCGGCATCTGGATATCGGAGAGAATCAGTTTGTACTGTTGCCCTTTGAGCTTGGCCAGGGCCGAGGCGCCGTCAAAGACCGCGTCGGCGCGGTAGCCTTCCAGGGTGAGCATCTCCTTAAGGGATTCACAAACCAGGGGATCATCATCGACGATTAGGAGATCTTTACGGGACATTCCGACCTCGCTTGCAGATGGGGGAGGATGACCTTGACCTTGGCCCCTTGCCCCGGCTGGCTTTCGACTTCTAGAGAGCCATGGTAGCGTTCTAAGATTTTCTGGCAGATGGGCAACCCAAGGCCCAATCCATGACCTGCGGCTTTAGTGGAATAGAAGGGCTGAAAGACCTGCTGGATCTCTTGGGGAGAGAGGCCCGGTCCGGAATCCTGAAAAGAGATTTCCACCTTGGAGTCATGCAGGTAGCCGTCAATCCTCAGGTGTCCGCCCTGGGGCATGGCCTGGAGGGCGTTTTTGATGACATTGATAAACACGTAGTACAGATCCGCCTCCACCATCATCTTTTGTAATTCCGGGGGGCAGTGGGAGGAGACCTGCACCCGCTGATCGCTGGCCTGAAACATCATGATCTTGATGGCGTCCTGGAGGAGATTTAAGAGATTGTCCGTGGACCGGGGCGGCGCTTTGTAAGGATTGACGGAGAACATCAAGGATTGTAGGCTCAAGGCCATTCTCTGGAGGCCTTTCTGAGCCTCGGTGAGATAGCGTTCCACCTCTGTGGAGTCTTCTTTTTTGAGGAGGGCCAGGGAGAGGTAGCGCCGGATGCCGTCCAGGGGGTTATTCAATTCATGGACCACGAAGAGGGTGAGCTTGCCCATGATGGCCAGTTGTTCATAGAGATTCAGGCGTTGTTTGAGCAGCTCCAGCTCGCTGACATCTTCCACCAGGAGCAGGCCCTGGGTGGCCTCCCGGTCCCCCGGCCAGGGGACCATCTTGATGCGCAGGAATTTTACCGCGTTATTCAGGGGTAGGGTTTTGAGAGGAGCAAATTCCTGAGCTTCCTGGCGCGAGAGGGCCCGGTGAAATGCCTCCTCCAGCTTATGCTGATCCTGGAGGGTGAGGCCCAGATAGGGGAACAGCTCCCGCCGGGTGGTATTTTCGGGCCGGTTGATGAGGCGCTCCAGGGCTGGATTACAATGGACGACCTGGAGGTCCTGGTCCAGGACGCCCAAACCCAGGGGGATTTCCTCATGGGTCCAGGGGGGCGTAACTGCCTCGGGAGCTTGCCGGGACTCCAGGACCTCCACGAAAATCCGGGCCAAAAGCCAGGCCAGGAAGAGATCCCGGGGGCCGAAGGGCTGTTTATCCTGGCGGTCGGCCAGGTTCATCACCCCCCACAATTTGGTTCCCGTTAAAGGGATGATCATAAAGCTGGGAGTTTGATAATAAGGGCGCCGGGGGAGAATCTGAAACCGGGTGTCCCGGGTGAGATCGGGAATCAGGAGGGGACGGCGATGGGTGGCCACATAGCCCATAATTCCTTCGACGCCCGAGGCCGTGGCGCCGGCCCGGGCCTCTGCCTGGGGGCCCAAGACCGCCAGTTCCCGGAACCGGTCATTGGCGGCGTCCAACAGGAAGATGGAACTCTGGGAGGACTTGACTATGGAGTGGGCCGCTTCCAGAAAACATTGGCCGATTTCCTTCAGGTCCTTTTGAGGGTCCCAGACCATGTCCCGGAGGCTTCTCAGGATATCGGCCTCTGGGGAGTCGGAGATCAACTCCACGGCCTGCCATCCCAGGGCCTCGGCCCCCTGGAAGACGATCTCCAGGTCCTTCTGAGCCCGGTACAGGCGCTGGTATTCCAGGGCCCGCGCGATGGCATGGCGCAAAATTTCCAATTGCAGGGGCTTGGTGAGATAATCGAAGGCCCCCAGCTTGGTGGCGGTCACCGCATCCTGGTAACTGGCAAACCCGGTAAACACGATGACCAAAGTCTCGGGATGATGCAGTTGGAGGTGTTGCACCAACTCCATGCCCCCCATCTCCGGCATCATCATATCCGTCAGGACCAGTTCGTAGGAATGGTCCCGCAATTTGGCGCAGGCTTCCACGCCGTTGCCGGCGGTGTCCGCGTGATATCCAAAGGAGGTTAAGAAGTCTTTGACCAGGGCAATAATGGCTGGATCGTCGTCCACCACCAAGATTCTGGGTTGATCTCTCATAAGGTATCTTTGAGGGGCGGGATATCCCGTCCGTGAGCCTCACTTGGGGTGATGGGGAAATCCGCCCGGTCCGCGGGAACCCCTGATTCCCACGGAGACTGCGGGAAATCAGGGGTGCACGCGTAAAACTATTTTTTACCTTTTCCAGTTTCCATATACTTTTTTATTGTAAAATTCATTAATTATCAATCAAAAATTATACTGATGTTCAGATTTATGTACAGATTTCGGCAGGGCGGGGCAGGGGGCAGTGAGCGGTGGGCAGTGAGCAGTGACGTATAGCGTCTTCCCATATTGCCGAGGCAGGGGCTTCGGACCCACTGGCGTTCCCAAGCAGTAATCCAGGTTCCTTCGGAACACCAGAAACCGTGAGAAAATGAATATTGGGGGAGGGCGGGGGAATCCCTTACAAAAAACTCCCCCGGCCCTACCCTCAAAACAACTTTTCTGGACAGTTGTTCATGAGCCGTTGGCTCACCCGTAAATAATGAAAAGGAGCGCGCTTTTCATGGTGCGCAGTGCGCACCCTACGCCAAGGGCCCGTGGGGCGGGCCTCCGCGCCAGCCGTCATCCTCATCTCCTAACCAGGCTTGATACGGTGCGTAGGACGCACCCTACATAAATTTTTCAAGGCAGTTTCTCGTGGGCCTGTGACCCTTCCATAAATTATGGAAAAGTGCTTGGCTTAGTCGGAGGGCGCGCTCCATTCTTTCAATTTGAACCTTGAACTTTGAACTTTGAACTTTTCAGACCAGTTGCCCAAAAAATCTTTCCCCTTCTTGACTTAGGTCATAGACCGATAGTTTCTTAGGGATTATCTTGATAGTCAGATAAAGGACGGCTCTTCTAAAGAGCGCTTGAGGTTCATAGAGCTTAACGCCCACAAGATTCAGAGGAACTCGATCATGATGAAGCGTCAGATTATTCATATCGATGCAGAAAAATGTGACGGCTGCGGGATGTGCGTGCCGTCGTGCGCCGAAGGGGCCATCCAGATCGTGGACGGCAAGGCCCAATTGCTGGCGGACCGTTTCTGCGACGGCCTGGGAGCCTGCTTAGGCGAATGTCCCCAAGGCGCCTTGAGCATTGAAGAGCGGGAAACCGAGGAATTCGTGGGGCCGGCTCCGGGAGCGGCTGAAGCCCAGGCCCACGGCTCTCAGGGGCCGTCGGGGCATGGGGCCGGCAGTCAGCCCCACGCCTCCCACGCCTCCGGGCCGGCCGCGGCTCCGGGGGAGGCTTTCGTGTGTCCCGGCAGCGCCATGCGGCAGTTTCAGCGGTCCGGCGCGCCCGTGGCCGGGGCTTCGGCCCTGTCCCACTGGCCCATCAAGCTCAGGCTGGTGGCCCCCAAGGCCCCCTTCTTCAAGGATGCGAGCCTCCTGGTGGCCGCGGATTGCGCCGCCTTTGCCGGGGGGGATTTCCACGCCAAATTTCTGGCCGGCAAGGCCCTGGTGTGCGGGTGCCCCAAGTTTGAGAATGTGGACGAGCACGCGGCCAAGCTCGCGGCCATCTTAAAAGAAAACGACATCCAGGAGATCACCATCGTCAACATGGAGGTTCCCTGCTGCTTCGGTCTGGTCCAGATCGTGCGCCAGGCCCTGGAAGCCGCGGGGAAAAATCCGCCCGTCACCATCTGCACCCTGGGGACCGCGGGCGAGGTGCTCCAGCAGCAGAAAATCAAGGGGAAATGAGGGCTGAGCCATGGAACAGATGAAATGCCCCGGTCAGGATACCCGCTTCTGGAAGCCCGGAGATATTTTCACTGCGGAGTGCCCCAAATGCGGCGCGGATATCGAGTTCTTCAAGGACGACGCCCGGCGCCGGTGCGCCTGGTGCGGCCATTTGTTCTACAACCCCAAGATTGAGTTGGGTTGCGCCGAATGGTGCCAGTACGCGGAAAAATGCGTGCCGGAACTGATGGCGGAAAAGAAGGCCGCCCAAACCTTCAAGGAGCTTCTGGGAGAACGGGCCAAGACCCGGCTGGCCGGGAATCCCCAGGCCTGGGAAGCGACGGAAACCGGGGTGCAGTACGCCCAGAATCTGCTCAAATCCGAAGGCGGGGACCCCAAGGTGGTGATGGCCGCGACGCTGCTGCACCGGGTGGACCAGGCCAAGGCCCGGGAAATCCTGGAAGAATTGGGCACGGAGCCGGAGATCGCGGACCAGGTGATGGAACTCCTCAGTGGCGGGGGGCTGGCGAACGACCTGAACCACCGGCTTTTTAAGGATGTTCTGGCTTTGTTGAAGCCGGCGACGGAAGGAGCTGCGTCCGGGTTTTGCACCCGCACCGCGCAAAGGTTGGCCGCGGAGAGGGCGGGGGAGGCGGCGGGTTAGCGGTTTGGCTGGCCAGGTTATACCTCTGGCACCCGGGACCTATGGCCAAAAGGCAAAAGGCGTAAGGCCCAAACCTGAAAATAAGAGGTTACTGCTCACCCCCAACCCGCTGACTCACTCCTTGCCCTCAGGGGCTGCTTAAGATTAAGATAAGTTGTGCTCCCACCGAATTTTCCATTATCGCGGTTACCATCTCCCGACCGAGTCTCTAACCTGCTACTGTGGCATCATGGGGCGCTGGGAGACCTGCTGTTGGCGGGTCCGGCCCTAAAGGCCATACGGGATCATTATCCCCAGGCCCGGATCACCGCGGTGGGCCACCCGGAGCGTTGGGGGCTGCTGGCCGACACCCTGGAGTTGGCCGGGGTGTGGGACGGCAACGAGGCCGTCTGGGCCTATCTGTTCACCGAGAGCCTGCCGCCGGAAAGACTCCGGACCCGGCTGGCCCCCTTTCAACTGGCCCTTTGCTTCAGCCCCCGGCCCAATTCACTCCTGGCGGACAGCCTCCGCCGGGGAGGTGTGGGCCAGGTGGGTTGGCTGCCGGCTTTTCCCGAAGACGGGCGGGAATCGGTGGCCGCGCATCAGGCGCGGCATCTGGCCGGGTTGGGCGTCACCATAGAGCAAAGACCTTTCCGGCTGGTCTTTAAGGAAAATCGCCCGGAGAACGGTATCCCCCCCTTGCCGGAAGGCCCGTTGGCGGCAGTGGCGCCGGGGAGCGGCCATGCCGTCAAAAACTGGCCTTTGTCCCACTACTATGAGTTGACCCGGGCCCTGGCCTGGGAGCGGCAGATGAAGATTCTCTGGCTGGCGGGACCGGCGGAGGCCCCGCTGCTGCCTTATCTTGAAGGCATCGCGGCGGCCCAGGGGCACACGCTGGTGTCGGGGTTGAACCTAAGGCAGATGGCCGGGGTATTATCCCGGTGCCGGCTGTATATCGGCAATGACGGCGGCCTCACTCATCTGGCCGCGGCCGCGGGGGCCGGGGCCGTCCTGGCCCTTTTCGGGCCCACGGACCCCCGCATCTGGGCGCCTTGGGGGGAGCAGGTGAGGGTGCTGCAGGCCCCCTGTAAAGCCGCGCCTTGCGCCCAGGCGCGGGAGATTTCCGGTTCTGACTCCCGGCGCCTGAAGGACCTGGCTCCCGAGGAGGTATTGGCTGCGGCCGTAGCGCTTTTGGACACCGGTTAGGGTCTGTGGGAAAACGCGGTCTGGGTAGCCTGCGCCCAACCAAGCCGGTGATTTCGGGCACGGCAAGCCGTGCCTCCACAGTCATTCATGAGCCTTGGGCTCACCCGTAAATCATGAAAAGGTGTTTGGCTCAGTCGGAAGGCACGCTCCATTCTTTGAACTTTGAACTTTGAACCTTGAACCTTGAACTTTTCGGAACAGGGGATAGGAAAATATATAAGGGGGGGGCGGGTGGGAGGCGGTTTAAAAATTTTTACTTTTATCTCCCGGGGGCCAAATTTTTATTGTCCGCCAGGATTATCAGCCTCCTCCTGGCTTTCTGCCTGAGTCCGGTACAACTATTTGAACCGACTATTCACCGAGCCTGGGGAGGAATTTTGCTATATGCCTGATGGAATCGGGGTTTCCGGGGACGATGCCGAATTGGCACCAATAATGCAGTATAATAAAGCAGGTTACCCCCCGAATACCCTATACCATTTTCTCCTTTCTCCTAATGGCCGGGCTCCCCCTCCCGGCCATTAATATTTTTAAGGTTCAAGATTCAAGGTTGATAGCCAACCCGCCGATCCGCTATTCCCCCATCAGAGATAGGAATGTAAGCCTGACAGCAGAAAGCTCACCCCGAAGTAGGTGAACAGGACTGCCATGAAGCCGATGACCGCCAGCCAGGCGATGCGGCGGCCTTGCCAGCCTTTCACCAGGCGGGCATGAAGCAGGGTGGCGTAAATCAGCCAGGTGATGAGGGACCAGGTCTCCTTGGGGTCCCAGCTCCAGTACCGGCCCCAGGCGCTTTCGGCCCACACCGCGCCGGTTAAGATTCCCAGGGTGAGAAACAGAAAGCCGATAACCGTGGTCCGGTAGATGAGGTGGTCCAACCTGGCCAGGGGCGGCAGATCCACGGTGGGCCGCCTGGCCTGCTTGATGTACAGGAGCGCGGCGCCGAACCCCACGGTAAAGGCGGCATAACCCAAAAAGCAGGTCACCACATGGACGAGCAGCCAGTTGCTCTTCAGGGCCGGCATCAGGGGTTTGATGCGGCTGTCCACGTAGAGGGAAGCGTAGGCCAAGATAAGGCAGGACAGGAAGGCCACTACGGTCCCCAGGTAGCCCTCGAGATAGCGGCGAAAGGTGACCAGGGACAGTAAGGGCACGCACCAGGCGAAGAAGATCAGGGATTCATAAAAATTGGCCAAGGGGACCTGCAAGACCAACAGGCGCAGGATCCCGGAGAAGTCGGAAGCCGGCGTATGGAGGAGGGCTAGTTGGTAGGAATCCCACCAGCGGCCCAGGATGGCCAGGGAATGGAGGGTTAAACCCGCCCAGAAGAGTATGGAGCCCCAGCGCCGGAGGTTGTCCGAGTTCCACAGGCCCCCGGCCAGAAACAGCAACCCCACCAGGAGATAAATCAACATCACCCAGCCCAGGATGAGGCCAGTCATGATAGCGTTCCTTTCTTCAGCAGTTCCATAATCCGGCCTTGCCGGGCTTCAAAGAGGTCCCGGGACCGGGGACCGGCCCCCAACAGGCGCCCTTTCCAGCCGCCCTGGGGGGTCTGCTCCAGGACCATGGCCCAGCGTTGGGCAGGCCGGAAAAAGGCCAGGAAAAAGCCCGGCAGGATCAGGATAAATCCGGCATAGACCCACCAGACGCCGGGGTCGCGCTTCACTTGAAAGACCGAATACCATTTGAAGGGCAGGGCCGCCACGGTGAGGCGATAGGGGCCCACCGGTTCCCCGCCTTCCGGGTGGTCCTGTAGCAGCCAGAAGACGTGGGGGTGGTCGGCGCCGTGGCGATAGGCCAGCTGCACCGCGGGCCCATTTCCCTGGAGGTTGCCGTCAATGCGCACCGCCATGATCCGGTCCGCTCCTCCGGGCAACTCCACCCAGCGGCGCAGGGGAGCCTCCAGGGTGTGGACCTGATCCCCCTGCCGGAGGTTGAGGCGCACTGGTTCAGTGGCCTGGGCCCCGTAACTGGATTGATAAAAGGTGAAACCCTCCATGGTCACCGGCTCGTTGACCCGGCAGACGGTGCGAGCCACCTCCATGCCGTCCTTGAAAATGGTGAGGTCGGAGCGGAATTCCTTGGGCGCGCTGCCTTTCTCATAAAACTCCACCTGGAACCGATCCAGGCGCACCTCGAAGTCCAAAGGATGTGGAGTTCGGGAAGATAAGAGAAATGCCCCGGCCTGCTCTCCCTCCAATAAGGACATCCGGCCCTCCACCCCCCAGAACTTCCCGATCAAGCCTCCCATGAGGATCAGGAGCAGAGAGAGATGAATCAGATAAGGGCCCAGGGGGCGGAAGCGGCCGGTTTGATAAAAATAAACCTCCCGGTCCTGGAAAGTCTCCCGGCGGGGGCGGCCCAACTCCTGGCGCAGGGCCCCGTCCACCAGGGGGTGGGGGTCCACCGCGGCGGGCCAGGAAAGCTGCCCCCGCTCCGGCAGGGCGGCCGCCGCCTCCGGTGTGAGGGTCTGCAAAGAGCGCCGGATGGCCTGGGGCAGGCCGTTGATCAGGCACGCGGTGATATTCACCGCCAGGAGGGTGATGGGGGCCAAAAACCAGGGGCTGTAATAGATGCCGGTCAAGCCGCTGCGGTACAGGAAGGCCCCGACCACTTCGCCGTAGCGCTGGAGGTACTGGCCCACGGGCTGATCCTGGGGCAAGATGGTGCCGATAACGGCCACTGCGGCCAGGATGAGCAGCAGAAACACCGTGAAGCGGATGGAGGTCAGGGTTCCCCAGAGCCAGGATTTGGCCGGGAGGACCGGAGGCGCGGCCGCCTTGGGCGCGGTGGCTTTTCCCCCGGCGCCTTTAGGGACTTTATTTTGGAAAGCGCCGGCGCCCGGGGAGGCCGGCGGAAGATCTTTAAGAGATTTCTTGGGGAGCGCTTTGGGTTTTGCCATCTTCTTGAAGGTTACCTTTTCATCTTTCCGGTGGGCCGGGGTAACTCCCGGCCGGCTGACGGCAATTTCCCGCGCAGATTTTTCACCATAGCCGCGCGGTTAATTTTGCGTTTAATTTGTTAGGATAATCACCTGTATGCAGTAAGTCATCCCCCTGGGGTTAAAAAACTTGCCGGGCCGGGATTAACCTCAGAGGGACCAGGATTCCAAGCAGTTATGCATGGTCCGGCGGGGCCCCATCTCTGCGCCAGGCTTGAAATGGTGCGTAGAACGCACCCTACATAATTCCCGAATGGGACTTGGAGCCGAGGAAATTTGCTCCTGACCGGCTTTTTACCCGAAAACCGAAAACTTTTCAGGGCGGGCGGGAAGCAAAACTGCTCCGCACCTCGGCAAGAGCGAGGCGGGAGCAGCGGCCAGGGGCGCCAACGGGCAGGAAAAGCCGGGGGAAGGCGGATTAACCCTAGTCTTCCTCCAACTCCTCTACGTCACTCAAATAGTCGGCGTATTCATCCTCCGTCAGCAATTCATCGAACTCGGCGCTGGAGCCCAATTCAACCTTAACCAACCAACCCTCGGCCAAGGGGTCTTCATTGATAATTTCGGGAACTTCCATGGCCTCGTAATTGACCTCGATCACCTCTCCGGAGAGGGGGGCGGTCAGTTCCCGGCGGCCATTTTTAGCCTCCACGACCCCGAAGGTTTCATCTTTAATGAGCTCTTCCCCTTCTTCTGGGACCCTAAAGCCATAAATTTCTCCCAAATTTTCCTGAACGTAATCGGTCAGGCCGAGAGTCGCCCGAATATCGTCATCCATCCGAACCCACACGTGGTCCCGGCTAAAACGCATCTCGCCGATGGTCCTCACCCCATTCCTTGCAAGAATCCGTCCTCCCTGGATAAGGGTAAGACGCTGCGGAAATATAATAATCAAAAATATGTTTGGCAAGAATTATTTACGGCAATCTCCATGTGTTTTGGAAACCTGGGTTTTTTCTTTCTCAGGATCCTTGATTCGAGGTCAGGCCGGCATTTTGACTTGACAATATCTAGGGGGATGGTAAGAGTTTACCCAAAATCATCCATAATTCAGCGCAACTGCCTAAGGGAGGCTAATCCGGATGAAGACCGTACAAAAAATTCTTTTTCCCATTAACTTTACCGAGCATTTCGAGGCCCTGTTACCCTGGGTCGCCACGGTCGCTAAAAAGTTTGACGCCAAGGTTTATGTTTTGTTTGTAGCCGAGGATCTGGGGCATTTTTCCTCCTTTGTGCCTCACGGCAACATTGAGGCCTTCCAGGAGGAGACCCTGGTGGCGGCCCGGAAAAGGATGGAGTCCGCGGCCCATGAGTTTTCCAAGGCCCTGCCCAAGGTGGAAACCCGGGTGGTGGCGGGCAAACCCGGGGAAAAGATCCTGGAGCTGGCCCTTGCGGAGAAGATCGACCTCATCGTCATGGGCTCCCACGGCCGCAAGGGCCTGGAGCACGCCATCTTCGGCAGTGTCTGTGAAAAAGTCTTGCGCGGCGCCCCCTGCCCGGTGCTCTGCATCAACCCCACCAAAGCCTGATTGCTGGCGGGGACGCGGGGAAAAGAAAGAAGCGGGGACGCGGGCTCTGGGACACGGGGAAGGGGGGACACGGAGACACGGGGAAAAGAAAGAAGCGGGGACGCGGGCTCTGGGACACGGGGAAGGGGGGACACGGAGACACGGGGAAGAGAAAGAAGCGGGGACGCGGGGAAGGGGAGAAACGGGGAAAGGGACAAAAGGAAAAAAAGGGTAGAGACTGAACCGAGTTGGTCTTTATATATACCTTTTTTCCCTAATTATCCTTTTCCCCGTGTCTCCGCTTCCCCGCTTCTTTCTTTTCCCCGTGTCTCCGTGTCTCCGCTTCCCCGCTTCTTTCTTTTCCCCGTGTCTCCGCTTCCCCCCTTCCCCGCTTCCCCCCTTCCCCGTGTCCCCTCTCCCCCCTGCCGGGCGGCCTCCACCAGGATTCTCTCCAATTCCCCGGGGTCCGGGATACGCCCGGCCACGGCCACCCGGCCGTTGATGAGCAGCGCCGGAAAGGTCCGGATGGCATAGTCCTTTAAGCGGGCCGGATCGGTGATATAATCCAGCCCCGCCTGGATGCGCCGGTCCGCCAGGATATTCACCACCTGTTGATAAAAGCGCTGGCAGCCGAAACAGCCCAGGCCCAGGAGCTTGATCTCCAATCCGACAGGCTCGTCCGCGTCCACCGCTTCTCCCCGGAAACGCCGGAATTCCCGCCACAGGGCGGTTCGGTAATCGGGGCGCAGGCTGGCCGGGAGGTAGTTTTTGGCGGCCACCCGCCGCAGCAGCTCTTCCTGGAGGTCTTCCGGGGGGGCCGGGGAATCTTTTAGGGCCTGAAAAATCTCCTCCAGGCCGGTAAGGCCGATCATTTTTTGACCCACGCGCATCTGAGTGATTTTGTCGGTCATGGCTTTTATATACGGTTTGCAGTCTTCGGTTATCGGTCTTCGGTAAAAACCTGATGAACAACGAGTCCCCTGTGGGACTCCCGATGCTTCTTGAATAAATCGAAACCGTCCGGCAGTCAATGCCTGGGGATGGATAATAAGAAAAAATAGCGGCTGGGGGGATTGTTCCGGCATGGTCTGAGGAGTTTGGGGGATAGGCTTGATATGGTGCGTAGGACGCACCCTACATATCTCCCCAAGCTGATTTGGGAATATGGAGATATCTTTATTACCGGTTTTTAACAGAAAACAGAAAACAGAAAACTCCTTTGACCGGGAGTTCGGGAACGAGAAGGAATAAAGCACGGAGCTTGGAAAGCGGGAAAGTCTTTTCGCTTAATCTCTTCATAAGAATTCCAGCAATACTTTTCTGCATTGACATAGTCGCCGCCAGCCTTTAGGCTAGGCTGAAAAGCTAGGCTCCCGTCAGGGTTAGGTGTCTTAAAATGGATACTCCGGCTTACGAATGGTTGTGCCGCCGCATCGTGGAAGACAGTCAGGATGCCATTATTTTTGCGGATCGGGACGGGAAGATCAGGCTGTGGAACGCCGGAGCGGAGGCCGTGTTCGGCTATCAGGGCTGGGAGGTTTTGGGACAAAGCCTGGATAGGCTCATCCCGGAAAAGCTTCAATCCCGGCATGATGAGGGCTACCGCCGGGTCATGGATACCGGGGTTACCAGGTATGGTAAAGAACTCTTGACGGTTCCGGGCCTCAGGAAAGACGGGTCCCGGATCTCCCTGGAATTCACCCTCACCCTGATCCGGGGTGAAGACGGCCGGGTGTTGGGGGCCGCGGCCATCATCCGGGAAGTCACTGTCCGCCGGGAGCGGGAACAGGCGTTAACCGCGCGGCTGGCCGCGTTGGAGGCCAAGGCTGGGACTGTGTAAGAGGATGAGGGCATTTCCCCTTGACGGTAATTAGTCGCGGTCTTAAATTGGATGGAAAATAACCGGGAAGAAATTGAGCAGAGGGAAAGCAATGTCCAGATTGCGCAAAAGAAGAGCCACAAAAGCCGGCCTGCCCCCAGGCACCCTGGTTTATACCGGGGAAAAGGTTGATGAGCAGGCCAAGATTTGCATCATGGAATACGATGAAAATATCTTGTCGGAAAAAGAAACCTCCACGGTGGAAGAATGTCTGGTATTAAAAAATAAGCCCGGGGTAACCTGGATCGATGTCAACGGTATTTCCCACATCCCCAATCTCCAGAAATTGGGGGAATGTTTCAACTTACATCCCCTGGTAATGGAAGATATTTTAAATGTCGATCAGCGTCCCAAGATGGAAGATTATGATGATTACCTGTTTATCGTACTGAAAACCATTCGATATGACCGCACTTTGGATGAAATAGCCGTCCAACAGGTTAGCTTCATCCTGGGACCCAATTATGTGATTTCCTTTCATGAAAACGCCACGGAAATTTTTGCCCCTATCCGGGAGCGGCTCAGGACCGCCAAGGGGAGGATCCGGAAGGGCGGGGCCGATTACCTGGCCTATTCGCTCATCGATCTCATCGTGGACAATTACTTCATTGTGCTGGAAGACTTCGGCGAACACATCGAGTATCTGGAAGACGAAGTGGTGAAGCAGCCTACCCCGGCAACCCTGGGAATTATTCACCGCTGCAAGAACGATATGATTCTGCTGCGCAAATCCATGTGGCCCCTTAGAGAAGTGGTGAGCCGCCTGGAAAGGAAAGAATCGCCCCTGATTTCCGACGCCACCTCCCTGTATTTCAAGGATGTCTATGATCATGTGATTGTGGCCATCGACACGGTGGAAACCAACCGGGACATCCTGTCGGGGATGCTGGACATCTATCTTTCCAGCGTCAGCTATAAGCTGAATGAGATCATGAAGGTGTTGACCATCATCGCCACCATCTTCATGCCCTTGACTTTTTTGGCCGGGGTTTACGGGATGAATTTCAAGAACCTGCCGGAGACGCAGTGGGAGTACGGTTATTTCATGGCCCTGGGGGTGATGCTGGCGGTGGCCCTGGTCATGCTGTATTTTTTTAGGAGAAAGAAATGGATTTGAGGTAAGGGGAGAGTGAGCAGTAACCAGTAACCAGTAACCAGTAAACAGTGAACAGTGAACAGTGAGCAGTGAACAGTGAAGGACATATCCAAGGGAGGTTGCGGACATGGAGGCCAAAGAGGATGTGGAATGGGAAGCCAGGGTGGGCAAACCCGCCCCGGAGTTTGAAGCCAAGGCGTATGTCGCAGGCCAAATCAAGACCATCAAGCTGGCGGATTATCGGGGCAAATGGGTGCTGCTGTATTTCTATCCGGGTGATTTCACCTTTGTGTGACCCACGGAACTGACGGCAGTTGCCGCCAAGTACGGGGTACTCAAGGACCTGGGGGCCGAAGTGCTGGCCATCAGCGTGGACAGCCCTTATTCCCACAAAATTTGGCAAGACGGCGAGCTCTCCAAAATCATTCCCGGAGGCTTGCCCTTCCCCATGCTGTCGGACCCCGGGGGGGGAATCGGCTGGCGGTACATGGTCTATGACGAGGATGCGGGGGTGGATATCCGGGGCCGCTTCCTCATCGATCCCGACGGCATCCTCCAGGCCATGGAGATCCTGGCCCCCGCGGTGGGCCGCAACGTGGATGAGATGATCCGGCAGGTCCAGGCCTGCCAGCGGGTTCGGGGCACC
Source organism: uncultured Desulfobacterales bacterium (assembly GCA_964618815.1). Taxonomy (GTDB): domain Bacteria; phylum Desulfobacterota; class Desulfobaccia; order Desulfobaccales; family 0-14-0-80-60-11; genus CAZUBT01. The sequence continues at coordinate 63,995 of CAZUBT010000001.1, forward strand.
GGAGAAGTCACTCCCGCGGGCTGGGAACCGGGGAAGCAGACCATCAAACCCTGCGCCGAAATGGCCGGCAAGGTGTGCGAATTCTGGTCGCCGGACATGGCGTTTAAGCAGTGAGCAGTGAGCGGTGGAACTGAGAATAATGTCTTTAGGCCCAGGCTTTTGTACGGCAATGCACGAAAAATATTTTAACCGCAGAGACACGGAGAACACCAAGGGACACTTAGGAAACAATAAGTGTGCTCCGGGCTCTGTGCGTCGCGGTGGTTAATCTTTCTTTCGGTTGGCGTCTCAGGAGGATCGGCCATGCAGCTTACGTCCGACGCGTTTGTCCAGGGGGGCAAGATTCCTCAGATTCATGTGATGCCCGGCGCAGGGGGGAAGAATATTTCCTTTGACCTGAAGTGGTCCGATCCTCCCTCAGGTGTCAAATCCTTTGCCCTTTCCGTAGCGGATCCCCATCCTGTGGCAAGGAACTGGGTGCACTGGCTGGTGATCGATATTCCTTCGGAGGTAACTTCTATACCGGCAGGGGCTTCCGGGAAACGGATGCCCCCGGGGGCGCGGGAATTAAAGAACTCCTTCGGCGATGCGGGCTACGGCGGCCCCCAGCCTCCCCGGGGCACCGGCGATCATCCCTATGTGGTGACTTTATATGCCCTGAAGGTGGACAAGCTGGAGTTGCCGGTGAATGCCACGTTGACGGCTTTTCAGCAGGCCCTGGAAGGCAAGGCGCTGGGAAGCGCCACCCTTACCGGGTATTACGGGAGGTAAAGGCAGGGCAATTTTCCCATGATGACTTGAAACCCCTGAAAAATCGGTTCCGGCTAAACGAGATAAGGCAAGGGACGGGATGGGAAAATGTGGGGCAGAAGCCCCCGGTTGGTGAAGAACCCCCGGGCGCGGCGGTTCCACACTTTTTTCCGGTGGGCGGGTTTATCGCATCAGTGGATTATGGTTATTGCCTGGGGGTACGAAACTTGACCAGGGAAACGGGTCCGGCATCGGCCCTGCCGGGCAAAAACGGCGGGATGGCGATGCGGACCCGGGAGGGCAGGGGCGGAAACAAGGTCCCGGCCCACAGGGCCCAGCCTCCCAGGGCCATCAGGATGGAGGACAGGAGCAGGAAAAAGCAAACATTATTCATAGTATTCTAATAGGCATCATCACCGGGGGTGTCAAGTGCCGATTCTCAAGATTCGGATTTGTCCAACCTCTCCCTTGGTCACCGGAGCAAGAAAAACTTCTAAAAACTTGAGCCTCTTGCAAAATAGCCCATAGCGGCTATTTCAAGAACAGGGTTTTGTCGTCCTGAACGCCGTGAATGACCTCAACCTTTTGAAAATACGAGATTCTTCGCTTCGCTCGGAATGACCTATCAGGGTAAACTGAAGTTTTGAAATAGTTTCAGTGAATTTTGCAAAAGGCTCTTTTGTAACAATAATACTTACTCGAAAAAAAGTGTAGATAACCTTGCTTTGCCCTGATAATCTAAGTAAATTTTCGCGATAGATGGTCTTGCGGTGTTTTCCTAGATAACTTCAACGTTTTCAATTAACTTCGAGTTACCCAGGGCCGAAAGGAGGAAATTTTGATGGATAAACGAAGATTCTTAACGCTTATGGGGCTGGCGGGGTTGGCAGTAGCAGTGGTCACCCTTCCCTGGGGAGTCAACCCGGCCCACGCCGGCGCGGGGCCGGCCGGCGTCACCTTTTTTGCCAACAGCCCGATAATGAAGAAATTTGTGGACTCTATGCCGGGTTTTGGGGCTGCCAACGCCAACACCCGGGGTCAGTATATCCCCATTGCTAATCCGGATACGACAACCTTCACTGGATGTGATTATTACGAGATTGGGTTGACGGACTATGCTCAGGAGATGCATCGAGACCTGAGCCTGATCAAACCCGCCGGCACCAAACTCCGGGGGTATTACCAGATCAATAACGGCACCGTCGGCACTACGGACCACAGTGCGAAATATCTGGGACCCGCGATTGTCGCCAGGAAAGACCGGCCGGTGCGCCTCAAGTTTGTCAACAATCTGGGCTTGAGCGGAACCCCCGCGGGCAACCTCTTCCTGCCGGTGGACGAAACCATCATGGGGGCCGGTATGGGGCCCCCCGTGCCTGGTCCGGGCGGACCGATTGAAACCTACACCCAGAACCGCGCCGGCATCCATCTCCATGGCGGGTTCACGCCGTGGATCAGCGATGGCACGCCCCACCAATGGATTACTCCCGCCGGGGACCCCACCATCTACCCCAAGGGCTGGAGCCAGCAAAACGTTCCGGACATGCTGCCGATGCCGGTCCAGGGCGATGGGTCGGCGACCTTTTATTATACCAACGCCCAGAGCAGCCGGTTGATGTTCTACCACGACCACGCCTACGGGATCACCCGCCTCAATGTTTATGCGGGCGAGGCCGCGGGTTACCTGTTGGTGGACCAATACGAGGACGATTTGATCGACGGCACCAATGTCATGGGCCAAAACCCGACTCTGGCTAAGATCCTTCCTAATCAAGGGGGCGGAGTTTATAAATATGGAATTCCCTTGATCATCCAGGATAAGAGCTTTGTGCCCACCGACATCGCCACCCAGGATTCCTTGTGGGATACGGTCAACTGGGGGGCGCCGGGCGATCTCTATTTACCCCACGTCTATGAGCCGAACCAGGACCCCACTGCCGCAGACGGCATGAACCCCACCGGCAGGTGGGATTATGGCCCGTGGTTCTGGCCGATTACCCCCGCCTTGCCGCTGCCGGGTACGCTGCCTTCAGGCGCGCCCCAGTTATACGCCAACTCCATCGTGCCCGAAGCCTTCATGGACACCATGCTGGTCAACGGCGCGGCCTACCCTTACCTCAACGTGGCGCCCACGGCTTACCGGTTCCGGATCCTGAATGCCTGCAATGACCGGTTCCTCAACCTGCAATTGTATAAGGCCTCCGGTTCTACGGAAGTCAAAATGGTGCCGGCCATCGCCAAAGGGAAGAATTGGCCGGCCCTCTGGCCCACGGATAACCGGGTGGGCGGCGTGCCGGACCCGAAACAGGTGGGTCCGAACATTATCCAGATCGGCAGCGAAGGCGGCTTCCTGCCGGCGCCGGCGGTGATCCCTCCCCAGCCGGTCAACTATGAATACGACCGCAGAAACGTCGTGGTCTTGAATGTCAAAGAAAAATCGCTATTTATGGGGCCGGCGGAGCGGGCGGACGTCATCATCGACTTCTCCAAGTATAAAGGTAAGACCCTCGTTCTCTATAGCGACGCACCCGTGCCGGTGCCGGCGATGGACCCGCGCTACGACTACTACACGGGCAATCCGGATTTCACCGCCAGCGGCGGCGCCCCCTCGACTGTCAAAGGATTTGGGCCCAACACCCGGACCATCATGGTGTTCAAGGTAAAGGGAAAGGGAAAAAAGACCCCCGCCTATAACCTGGCCGCGTTGCAAACCGCCTTGCCGACCTCCTACGTCGCGTCCCAGCCTCCGCCCATCGTGCCGCAAACCACTTATCCGCCGCCTTATCAGGCCGCGACCGATTCGTATGCGGGGATCCAGGCCAACTTCTTGACCTTCACTCCGGTGGGGGGAGCCGCACCGGTAACCATGCCGTTGCAGCCCAAGGCCATCCAGGAGCTTTGGGATATTTATGGACGGATGAATTCCAGCCTGGGGGTGGAACTGCCGTTTTCTTCCGCCAACATCCAGACGACGCTCCCCTTCATGTACATTGATGTACCCACGGAAGGCGCCGTCACCTTCCCCATCCCCCCCCCCATTTGTATTTAATGGAGCAGTCCCGATTAATGCCGGTGATACCCAGCTTTGGAAGATCACTCACAATGGCGTTGACACCCATGCCATCCACTTCCACCTGGTCAACGTGCAGTTGATCAACCGGGTGGGCTGGGATGGGCAAATCAGACCGCCGGACCCCAACGAGCTGGGCTGGAAGGAAACCGTCCGGATGAACCCGCTGGAAGATATTGTGGTTGCCGCGAAGTTCGATCTTCCACCGATCCCCCTGGCCTGGGGTGCGCTCCCGGACAGTATTCGACCTCTGGACCCCACCAGCGCACTGGGCACCACGGGGCAGTTCTCAAAATTCGACGCCTTAAACCAAAATAGCATCGTCACCAACGTATTGGCCAACTTTGGGCACGAGTACGTGTGGCACTGCCACCTCCTGGGCCATGAAGAGAACGACATGATGCGGGCCCTGGTGGTGAGACCCTAAAGAAATTAACCCATACCATGCCAAGACCCCGGGGCGCGGCCCCGGGGTCTTTTTTTCGTTTTCGGTTTTCGGTTTTGGGTTTTCGGTAAAAAGAAATTAAGACCAAGTTCTGTTTCCAATTTGCTGATAACCCTGGTCTTTTTAACCGGAAACCGATAACCGTATTATTTCTTGGTCTGCGGTTCTTTTTGCTCCTTTGGCGGGGCAGGCGCGGGTTGGGCTTTGGGCATCATTGGTGGCATCTTAGGTCCTTGTTGCTTTTGCACTTCCTCTAAGGCCTTTTTCACTTCCTGTTGAATCTGGGGCATGATTTCCCCCATGTAAGGACTGAATTTCTTGTACGCGGCTTGCCCGGCCGGCGACCCGTAGAAAGCCACCATGGCATTCAACTCATCCACGGTAAAATGTTTTACCAGACCGTCCAACGTAAATTTGTACGCGGCTTTCTCAATTTCCTGGCTGCTCATAACATCCATAAATGCTTTCCGGTTGGTTTCCGGCAACCTCGCCACAACCCTATTGGCCATCCCTTGTAGCATTTCTTTGGGCGGCATGACCTCCAGATAACGCTTCGCCACCACAATCCGGTTTTCCGGATTATCGGGCAAGGATTTGGCCGACTGGTCTTGCCGGCCATCGGAACAAGCGGATGCCATAACCATAATCAAGATGACAACAAGATATCTTACACCGGTCATAAAACAGGCCTCCAAGAATAGAAGTTGAGATTATGCTGGATTTTAAGCTTCTCCTGTCCCAAACCGCCGTTTGGGACCTTTTTGCTCGAGTCTGAAACCAAAATCGACCAGCTTCTCCAAGAAAACCCCTCACATAGGGAGCATGATAACCTGGTATTTTCCTAAAAAGCAATCAGGTGTTGCGCCCCCAGGCAGAAAGAGGGGCTGCGGGCCTACTGCCCTGTGGGGGAGGCCGGCGCCCCCGATTTTCCCGGCGCGTCCGCTGATACCGGGTTCGGGTTTGATGGCTTCACCGGGCCCCGGGGCGGGCGCTGGCCGCCCCATACCGGGACCCCCCGGCCATCCCGGAGAGTGATGGTCTCGCTACCTACCTTGAAGTCCTTGGCAATAACGGCAGGCTGCTTGCCCATGGTGACCTTGGAGCCGGTGGCTTCCAGTTGGTCGCCGGGCTTCAGGGAGATTTTTTGCTGAGCCAGGTGCCAATCCGGACTCAGATAAACCGTGATATTGCCCTGGTCCGTCTTCAGAACAACGCTGCGGATAGCCCCCCATACCCGGGTTGGGGGTATGATCCCCAGGCTCTCCACCGCGCCTTTTACCGTGGTGACGGTCTGAGGGTCATACATGGCCGTGAGCAGGCCCGCGGCTCCGCCTCGCCCCCCTGCGGCTCGACGCAGGTTGTCGCGGCCGGGAACCTTGCCGGGCGCGATGCCGCCTCCGGGTTCAGTGCCGCCGGCGCCGGCCGGGCCGGGTTGGGCCAGCGCCGGGCAAATTAGGGCGATACCCGTGATGGCGACTATTAAGGCTAACAATTTTCTCACCATGAACCTCCTGGGGGCATTGACTGCGGCGGCGGCCAGGGATCATTCCGCGCATCCGGCGCTCCCCATGTGTATTCCAACCACCTGCTCCGGTGTTGCTGGGCCAAGGGGCCAAAGCCTTCGGTCCAGCCTCGGGAAGGTGGGATGATTGATTACTGGGGGGAAAATTTTTTTACTGCCCCCCCCAGCCTTCCCCATCAAGGGGGGGAAAAGCAAGGGATTCCTTTCATGCTCCGAGTAATAATTATAAAATTAGGAACTGATTTTCGGTTGGCAACCGTATAAGCGGGAACTATGGTTCAGCTTTAGCAAATAATGCGAAAAAAATAACCCTGGTCCATCTTTTTCCGGGGTAGAAAGAGAGGTTTGAGGGGAGGGCGGGGGGAACCGATGCCCTCCTAGATGAACCTTCCTGGCCCCGGCGTTTCGGCGCGGGGGAAGTTTTTCCCCGAAGTATAAAATAATTCTCATTGGCAAAAAGGAACAATTTTATGCACAGAGAAATATTCATTGGATCAAGGAAAAAGTTTATTTATTGCAAGATCTTCTGAACCTTGAAAAATAAAGAGCTTTTACCGCCGGGGGGCAGGCTTAGGGGCCGGGATTGCTTTACAACGCCCTCGGTTTCCCGGTAAAATAGGGACGGCCAGCTAAGCGGGCAATCCGGTACCGGCAGTGGAGATACCATGAAATTCAGACGCATTGTCTTTGTCATGCTGATTTTGCTGGCGGGTGCGGGAGCCGTGATTTATTGGCTCTATCGGCAGGACCGGCAGAACTCCAAGAACCAATTGCGTCTTACCGGTCACATGGAGGCCACTGAGACCGACCTCTCCTTTAAAGTATCCGGTAAGATCCTCAAAATCCATTTCGAGGAAGGCAACTGGATCAAAGCCGGGCAGGTGGTGGCGGAGTTGGAGGCCCAAGACCTGAGAGACGAAGTGGCCCAGGCCCAGGCTCAACTGGCCGCGGCCAAGGCCAATCTCACCAAGTACCAGACCGGCTACCGGGTCCAGGAAATTGAAGAAGCCAAGGCCCAGTTGGCCAAGGCCCAGGCGGACCTGGAGGATAAGAAGGTGGATTACTTCAGGTTCCAGAACCTCTATGACCGGAAGGTGGTGACCGGCGTTACCCGGGACAAGTCCCTGGCCGACTACCTCATGGCCAAGGCCAATGTTAAGGCGGCCCGGGAGCAGTTAAGCCTGCGGAAAGAAGGCTTCCGGAAGGAAGAAATCGACGCGGCCAAGGCGGAGTATGATAAAGCCAAGGCCACCCTGGACCTGGCCCAAACCCGCCTGGGCTACGCCACCATCATCTCCCCGGTGGATGGGGTAGTCTTCATCAAACCCGCGGAAGTGGGGGAAGTGGCGGCCATCGGCACCCCCATTGTCACCGTGGGCCTTCTGGACGATATCTGGTTTGAAGGCTACTTTGCGGAGACCGATCTGGCTAAGGTGCGCTACGGCATGAAGTGCGAAGTCACCACCGACACCTATCCGGGGAAAAAGTACCCGGCCTGGGTGTCGTTTATCAATTCCAAGGCGGAGTTCACCCCCAAACAGGTGGAGACCTTTAAAGAGCGGGTGACCCTGGTCTATCGCACCAAGATCCGGTGCGCCAACCCCAATCACGAGCTCAAGCCGGGGATGCCGGCTGAAGCGGTAGTCTTCCTTGACAGTGACCACCGGTAGCGCCGCCATTCGGGTGGAAGGCCTCACCAAGCGCTTCGGGACCGTGGCCGCGGTGGATGACCTGAACCTGGAGGTGGGCCAGGGGGAAGCCTTTGCCCTGGTGGGGCCGGACAGCGCCGGGAAATCCACCACCATGCGGCTGCTGGTGGGCATCATGGACCCCGACGAGGGACGGGCCGAAGTCCTGGGTTTCGACACGGTCAAAGATTCGGAGCGGCTGAAAGAACACATCGGCTACATGCCCCAGCGTTTCGGCCTCTATGACGATCTGACGGTGCTGGAGAATCTCGTTTTTTATGCCGAGATTTTCCAGGTGCCCAAGGCCGAACTTCAGACCCGGATTCCGGAGCTGCTGGGATTTTCCAACCTCACCCCGTTTCAGTCCCGGCTGGCGGGCAACCTTTCCGGAGGCATGCGCCAGAAGCTGGGCCTGGCCTGCGCCTTGATTCACCGGCCCCGGGCCCTGTTCCTGGATGAACCCACCTTCGGGGTGGACCCCTTATCCCGGCGGGAATTCTGGCAGATCCTCTACCAGTTGTTAAGGACCGGCATGACCATCTTCCTGACCACGGCTTATATGGATGAGGCGGAACGGGCCGGCCGGGTGGGGCTGATGCACAAAGGCAGGCTGTTGGTGGCGGATACCCTAAATAACCTCAAGGCCGGATTCCAGGGGGAACTCTTAGAGGTGCGGGGCGACGACCTGCGGGCCGCCAAAAAAGTCCTGGCGGGAAATCCTCTGGCCCGGCACGTGCTGGCCATGGGGGACCGGTTGATGGTTACCGTGGAGGATCGCGCCGCGGCCCTGGGTCCGATTAAGCAGGCCCTGGAGGCGGGCGGCCTCCCCGGGGCCACGGTGGCCCCGGCGGAGCCGGGCCTGGAGGATGTGTTTGTGCAGATTATCCGAGAGGATGAGTGAAGGAAAAGATAACCACAAAGGCACAAAGGACACAAAGGTTCACCAAGGTTATAGAATCTCACGCAAAGACGCAAAGTAATTGGCCCAGGCAAAATGCCTGGGCCAATAAAGATGAGTTAATTTTTAAATGATTGTATCGTCGGCAAATCATAATAAGGATAACGATTATGGCAAAAGTATCGAAGTCCGGGAAGGGGAAAACATTGTATATTCAGTTGAGTATTTATCCTTGCGGAGGTGCCGATCCCACGAGAAATTTAACAATATCGTGCCCTGACAATGATACTAAATTTAAAACCACACTTTCGGATGAAGGCCTTAGAAAATTAAAAACTCAAATATTGGAGTTTTATGCGAGGCACGTCCTGGATATAAACAACATTATCTAATGTTTTTGTCAATTAATTATTGTCTATCTTTGCGCCTTTGCGTCTTTGCGTGAGGTATAGTTGACCCCAATGGAACAAGCCATCGTGGTGCGCAATCTCACCAAGGTTTTCGGAACCTTTACCGCGGTGGACAATATCAGCTTTGAGGTGAATCAGGGGGAGATCTTCGGTTTTTTGGGGCCCAACGGGGCCGGAAAATCCACCACCATCCGGATGCTCATCGGGTTGCTGCTGCCCACCAGCGGCGCCGGCACGGTGGGGGGCTACGACATCATCCGGGAGCAGGACCGGATCAAGGCGCGCCTGGGGTACATGTCCCAGCGCTTTTCCCTCTATGAGGACCTCACCGCGGAGGAAAATCTGCGGTTCTTCGGAGGCGTTTACGGGTTGCCGGCGGCCCGCATCAAGGAGCGTTCCGGGGAATTACTGAACCTGGTGGGGCTATGGGAGCGGCGCCGGGAAATGACCCGCCTGCTGCCTTTGGGCCTGAAGCAGCGGCTGGCCCTGGCTTCCGCGGTGCTCCATGAGCCCCGCATTCTCTTCCTGGATGAGGCCACCAGCGGGGTGGACCCCATTTCCCGGCGGAATTTCTGGGACCTGATTTATGCCATGGCGGCCCAGGGGGTGACCATCCTGGTGACCACCCATTATATGGATGAGGCGGAATTCTGCGACCGGCTCCTGCTCATCTCCCAGGGCCGCGTCATCGCCCAGGGGACGCCCCGGGAACTCAAGGCCGCGGTGCCGGAGCAGATCATCGCGGTGTATCCCGACCCTGCGGGCTTAGGGGAGGCCCTGGAGCTGATCCAGCAACTGCCCCTGGTGAAGGAAGCCGCGGTTTTCGGGGAAGGCCTGCATGTGGCGGCCGTCCGGGCGGAGGAAGTGGAACCCGCGGTCAAAGAGCTGCTGGCGGCGCACCACATTGCCATCCGCCGCATGTCCCGGATCAACCCCACCCTGGAGGACGCGTTCATCTCTTTGGTGGACCGGGCGCGGGAGGCTTGATCCATGAACCTGTGGCGCACCTGGGCCGTGTTCCGCAAAGAGCTCATCCACATCCGGCGGGACCCCCGCAGTCTCATCCTCATCATTTTGCTGCCCATCATCTTGCTGGCGCTGTACGGCTACGCCCTCACCTTCGATATTAAGCACGTGGCCACGGTGGTCTATGATCAGGAACGCAGCCAGGTGAGCCATGATTTCATCAAGAACTTTGAGGGGACCAGCTACTTCGACGTGAAAGGCTACGTCAACAGTTATGAGGAAATCGACCGGTTGTTCAATTCCCGGCAGGTGGAACTGGCCCTAATCCTGCCCTTTGATTTTTCCCGGCCTTTGAAGAAAGAGGGCACGGTGAAGATCCAGGCATTGGTGGACGGCACCGACGCCAACACCGCCAATATCGTCCTGGGCTACGTGCAGGCGGTGACCGCCGTGTATAGCCAAAACATCATGATAGAAAGGCTCCAACGAAAGGGGATGAGCCAGGTGCAGACGCCCCTCCAGATTGACGGGCGGTTCTGGTTCAACGAAGACCTGGAGAGCATCAACTTCATCGTGCCGGGACTCATTGTGGTGATCATGACCATGGTGGGCGCGCTCCTCACTGCGCTCACGGTGGTGAGGGAGGTGGAACGGGGCAGCATGGAGAGCCTCATGGCTACTCCCCTGAAAAAGGCGGAACTCCTGCTGGGCAAGTTGGGGCCTTATTTCTTTGTGGGGATGCTGGACATGGGGATCACCATCCTCCTGGGCGAGCTGCTCTTTCAAGTGCCCCTTAGGGGGAGCGTGCTGTTGCTCATCGGGTTGTCGGCGATTTTTCTCATCGCCACCCTGGGGCACGGGCTGTTGATTTCGGTGTCTTGCCAAAATCAGCTCCAGGCCTACCAGATGGCCATGCTCACCACCTTCCTGCCGGCCTTTTTGCTCTCGGGATTTGTATTTTCCATCCAGTTGATGCCCGTGGCCCTGCAGGTAGCTTCCTATGTGGTTCCGGCCAGATACCTGGTGAGCATCGCCAAAGGCATCTATTTAAAGGGCATCGGCATGGACATCCTGTGGCCCAACGCCCTGGCCCTGGTGGGCGCGGCCCTGCTGTTCCTGCTGGCGGCCCTGCGGAAATTTCAGAAAAAGATCAGGTAGCGAACCGTGTTCAGACGCATCTGGCAGATCATCATCAAGGAATTTATCCAGGTATGGCGGGACAAAAAACTCCGCTTCTTCCTGGTGGGGCCGCCCCTGGTGCAGCTCCTGACCTACGGCTATGCCATCAACTTCGACGTCAAAAACGTGCCCATGGGGATCTACGATGAAAACCGCACCCCCGAAACCCGGAACCTGATTAACCGTTTCCGCTCCAATGAATATTTTAACGTTAAATATTACATTGAGAGCCCGGAGCAATTGCGGGACCTGATCAACCGCAACGAAGTCGCCTTTGTGCTGCACCTGCCCTGGGATTTCACCAAGAAGTTCAAGTCCGGCCATGCGGCGCCCATCCAACTGATCACCGACGCCACCGATTCCAACGCCGCGTTGATTGTCAACCGATATGCCGGCAGCATTTTGGACGGTTACACCCAGGAGATCATGCAGCAGCGCCTGCGGCCCCTGGGAATCAAGGTCAAGATGGACCCGCCGGTGGACTTGCAATACCGGGCCAAGTTCAACCCCAACCTCCTGAGCCGCTGGACCTTTGTTCCCGGGGTCATCGCCATGGTGGTGATGCTGGTGAGCCTGATGCTCACCGCGCTGGCAGTGGTGCGGGAACGGGAGATCGGCACCATGGAGCAGATCCTGGTAACCCCCATCCGGCCGGTGGAGTTTCTCCTGGGGAAAACCATCCCCTTTGTGCTCATCTCCCTGGCGGAGGTGGCCATGGTGACCCTGGTGGCGGTAGTGTGGTTTGAAGTGCCGCTGCGGGGCCAGCTTTACGTGCTGTTCCTGGGGACAGTGTCTTTTCTGTTCAATTCCGTGGGGTTGGGGCTGCTGATTTCTACGGCCTCCTCCACCCAGCAGCAGGCCATGATGGCGGGGACCTTTTTCCTCACCCCGGCCATCATGCTCTCAGGTCTGATCTTTCCCATTAACAACATGCCAGTGTTCTTCCAATACTTAACATACCTGAATCCCTTGAGATATTTTATCATCGTGGTCCAGGACGTGTTCCTCAAGGGCGCGGGCCTGGGGATCTTGTGGCCCCAGATGGCGGCCATGGTGGGCCTGGGCACGGCCATGCTGACCTTAAGCGCGCTGCGGTTTAAGCGGCGGCTGGCGTAATTCATTGAATAGTCTCTATCCGGGAACGTGTTTCTTGAGGCTGCAGGCTTTAGCCGGCGCCCGCCAGATTCTTGGTTTCAGAGCACAACACGCTGTGCCTCTACAGGGGTTAGGAAAAATTTCTGGGTTTCCGGATGGACCATAATTGGCAGTGATGGTTGAACCGGTGGCAAAATTTTCAAAAGATGATAATCTGATCTTAATGAATCTGGAAGAAGGGGCCGGGAGGTCCTCTTGCTGGTTACCTTGCTCCTGCCTTGAAAAGTTCAAAGTTCAAGGTTCAAAGTTAGGAGTATGCCCATCAGGACTTTTCATAATTTACGGGTGGGCCAAAGGCCAATGAATGACTGGTCTGAAAAGTTTTCGGTTTTCGGTTAAGAAACCGGCAAGGAGCTGGGCTCCCCGGTCCCAAGCTCCATTTGGGAAGACATGTAGGGTGCGTCCTACGCACCAACTCCTGTTAAGCGCCGACGCTTGGTCGATTATTTTCAGGACGCTATACCCGCACTGGACATGAAATTGCAAAGGTCAACGGTTCTGAAAGGCTAATGAAAGACATCCATAAAAAAATCTGCGGCAGTTCCAACAAGTTTCCTTTCGGCTTCCTTCCTTTATGTATCGTCTTCCTCTTATTCTTACCCGCCTGCTCGGGGGACAAGGCCAAGCCCAAGCCGCCCCCGGTGCCGGTGGCGGCCGCGACCGCGGCGGCCAGGGATGTGCCGGTGGTGATCAAGACCATCGCCACGGTGGAGCCTTATGCCACGGTGTCCATCAAGGCCAGGGTGGGGGGCGAGATCAAGCAGGTGAATTTCCGGGAAGGCCAAGAGGTGAAAAAGGGGGACCTCCTCTTTGTCATCGACCCCCGCACCTGGGAGGCCATCCTGAAGGAAGCCCAGGCCAGGCTGGCCCGGGACAAGGCCCTGGCCAACAAGGCCAAGGTGGACGCGGTGCGCTTCGCCCAACTGGTGAAACAAGAATTTGTCAGCCGGGAGCAGTACGAGCAGGCCAGGGCCACCGCGGAGGCCCTCCAGGCCACGGTGCAGGCCGATGAAAAAGCGGTGGAAACCGCCCGCCTCCAGGTGAGCTACTGCTATATCCACGCCCCCATTACCGGGCGCACCGGCAATCTGCTGGCGGACCAAGGCAACCTCATCAAGGCCGACGCGGACAAGGCCATGTTGGTGATCAACCAGATTGAGCCTATTTACGTGAGCTTTGCCGTGCCCCAGCAGTATCTGCCGGAGATCAAGAAATATATGGCCGCGGGCCCGGTGAGGGTGGAGGCGGCGTTGTCGGATAACGAGAAGAGCGCCGCGGCGGGGGTGTTGACCTTTGTGAACAACACCGTGGACGTGGCCACGGGCACCATTCAGCTCAAGGCCACCTTTGCCAACGGGGACCGGCGTCTGTGGCCGGGCCAGTTTGTCAATGCCACCATTAATTTGACCGTGGAGCGGCAGGTGGTGGTGGTCCCGGCCCAGGCCATCCAGGTGGGGCAGGAAGGCCAGTTTGTCTTTGTGGTCACCCCGGAGCTCACCGCGGAGGCCCGCAAGGTGGAGGTGAGCCGGATGTTTGACGGCCAGGCGGTGATCAAATCGGGCCTGCAGCCGGGGGAACGGGTGGTGACCGACGGCCATCTCCGTCTGGCGCCCGGCGCCAAGATGGTGATCAAACGGGAGGAGTAACCCCTTAATGTGAAGCAGGCGCCCTCGCCTGCAAAAGAACAGCCGAGGGCGGCTGTTCCACATTTTTGCTCCTTAGAGGGACAGTTGCATTTTGGGAAGCAATGCGGCCGAATCATCAATTATTATGATTTAAGCGGATAATGTCTTAAAGGAGGGGGGCTACTTGAGTAATGAGGTTAATATTAGGGACGTTATCATCAAGTTACTGCAAGAATACCATAGCCCTAAAATTTACAGCGAACATTTGTTTAATAAAATTATTATCGAAGCCTGGAAACATGGGATCATTAAGCAACTGAAGCTAAAAAAAGAAGAATTTATCAGCATATTGAACGAACATGGTTGGATTTACGACAGCAAGAATCATTATTGGTATAGAGGCGATAAAAAACCAGATTATCTCTTTTAGAAAAAAATTAAGCGGTTATAAACATTGAACATCGCTGACATCTTTATCCGCCGGCCGGTGATGACCACGTTGGTCATGCTGGGGATTCTGTTGTTCGGGGCCATGTCTTACCGGTATCTGCCGGTGAGCGACCTGCCCAACGTGGATTTCCCCACGGTGCTGGTGACCGCCACGCTTCCCGGGGCGTCCCCGGAAACCATGGCCTCCGCGGTGGCCACGCCTCTGGAAAAGGAGTTTTCCACCATCGCGGGGCTGGATTCCTTGAGCTCGGTCAACGCCCTGGGGATGAGCCAGATCACGCTGCAATTCACCCTCAGCCGGAACATCGACGCCGCGGCTCAGGACGTGCAGAGCGCCATTGCCAAGGCCGCCAAGCAGTTGCCCCCGGACCTGCCTGCGCCCCCGTCTTATCAGAAGGTGAACCCCGCGGATCAGCCGGTTCTGTACCTGGCCCTGACCTCTCCCACCCTGCCCCTGTCCCAGGTGGACGAATACGCCCAGACCATCGTGGCCCAGCGGGTCTCCATGGTGAGCGGGGTGGCCCAGGTCCAGGTGTTCGGTTCCCAGAAGTTCGCGGTGCGCATCCAGTTGGACCCCCAGGCCCTGGCCTACCGGGGTCTGGGCATCGACGAAGTGGCCCAGGCCATCCAGAAAAGCAACGTCAATCTGCCCACGGGGACCCTGTACGGCGCGCACACGGCCTTTACGGTGCAGGCCACCGGCCAGTTGGTCAATGCCGCGGCCTACCGGCCCGTCATCGTGGCTTACCGGGGCGGCCAGCCGGTGCGCCTCCAGGACCTGGGGCGGGTCATCGACAGCGTGGAGAACGACAAGATCGCGTCCTGGTTCAACCAGAACCGGGGCATCGTGCTGGCCATCCAGCGCCAGCCGGGGACCAACACCATCGAGGTGGTGGACTCCATCAAGAAGTTGTTGCCCAGCCTGCGGCTGCAAATTCCCGCGTCGGTGGATATCTTCTCTCTCTATGACCGATCGGTGTCCATCCGGGATTCGGTCAATGACGTGCAGTTCACCATGCTGCTCACCATCTGCCTGGTGGTGCTGGTGATCTTTCTCTTCCTGCGCAACCTGTCGGCCACGGTGATTCCCAGCCTGGCCCTGCCCATGTCCATTGTGGGCACCTTTTCCGTGATGTACATGTTGGGCTACAGCCTGGATAACCTGTCCCTCATGGCCCTGACCCTGTCAGTGGGGTTTGTGGTGGACGACGCCATCGTGGTGTTGGAAAACATCGTGCGCCACATGGAGATGGGAGAGGGGGCGTGGGACGCGGCCCTGAACGGCTCCAAAGAGATCGGTTTCACCATCCTCTCCATGACCCTATCTTTGGCCGCGGTGTTTATTCCGGTGCTCTTCATGGGGGGTATCCTGGGGCGGCTGCTGCACGAATTCGCGGTGACCATCGGCGCGGCCATCCTGGTCTCCGGGTTTGTGGCCTTGAGCCTCACTCCCATGCTGTGCAGCCGGTTTTTACGGCCGCCCCAGACGGAAAAGCACGGCCGGCTGTACCAATATTCGGAGCGGGTCTTTGAAGGGATTCGCAATCTTTACGACAGGAGTCTCCGTCAGGTGTTAAAGCGCCCCCGGGCCACCATGGCGGTGTCCGGGGTCCTGGTGTTGGCCACGGCTTACATGTTCGCGGTGATCCCCAAGGGATTTCTGCCCAGTGAGGATACCGGCAATATCTTCATCTTTACCGAGGGGACCCAGGGGATTTCCTTCGATTCCATGGTGCGCCACCAGAAGGCCCTGGCCGAGATCGTCAGCCGGGAACCCAGCGTGGGGTCTTTCATGTCCAGCGTCGGGGCCGGGGGCCCTAATGTGGCGGGCAACACCGGACGCATGTTTCTCCGGCTGAAACCCCGGGCCCAGCGGGAAAAGAGCGTGGATGAACTCATTGAAGAGCTGCGGCCCAAACTGTCTTCGGTGCCGGGGATTCAGGCCTTCTTGCAGAATCTGCCGCCCATCCGCCTGGGGGGCATGCTCACCAAGAGCCTCTATCAGTTGGCCCTGCAAAGTCCCGACACCGATGAACTGTATAAGTATGCCCCCCTGCTGGAGGCCAGGATGAAGGCCTCGCCGGGACTCCAGGACGTCAACAGCGACCTGCAGATCAAAAACCCCCAGGTAACCGTGGACATCAACCGGGATAAGGCTGCGGCCCTGGGGATCTCCGCCCAGCAGGTGGAGGAGGCGCTCTACAATGCCTACGGGGCCCGGCAGATTTCCACCATTTACGCGCCCAACAACCAATACAAGGTCATCGTGGAACTGCTGCCGGAGTATCAGTTGGACCCCACGGCCCTGCCATTGCTGTACGTGCGTTCGACTAACGGGCAACTGGCGCCCATCAACGTGGTGGCCAACCTGAAGTCCTCGGTGGGGCCCCTGACGGTGAACCACCTGGGGCAGTTGCCCTCGGTCACCCTGTCCTTCAACCTCAAACCCGGCGTGGCCCTAGGGGAGGCCGTGACTGCGGTGGAGAAGCTGGCCCGGGAGGTCTTGCCGGCGGGCGTCACCACTAGCTTTCAGGGCGCGGCCCAGGCTTTCCAGGCTTCCATCCAGGGCTTGTGGCTGCTGCTGATCATGTCCATTCTGGTGATTTACATCATCTTGGGCATTTTATATGAGAGTTTCATTCACCCCCTGACTATCCTGTCGGGCCTGCCTGCCGCGGGGTTCGGGGCTTTGGCGACCCTGATGCTGTTCAACACGGATTTGAACATCTATGCCTTTGTGGGGGTCATCATGCTGGTGGGCATTGTCAAGAAAAACGCCATCATGATGATCGACTTCGCGCTGGCGGTTCAGCGGGAGGAAGGCAAGACCCCGGCGGAGGCTATATACGCCGGCTGCCTGGTTCGCTTCCGGCCCATCATGATGACCACCATGGCGGCCCTCATGGGCGCGCTGCCCATCGCCTTGGGGTTCGGCGCGGGGGCGGAGGCCCGGCGGCCCCTGGGCCTGGCGGTGGTGGGGGGCCTCCTGGTTTCCCAGCTTCTCACCCTCTATATAACCCCGGTATTTTACCTCTACATGGAAGCCTTCCAGAAAAAGATGGGGCGGCTGTTCCGGAGACGACACCGGCGGGAAGTCCCCTAGGCGGGGGGCGGGTCCAGAGGTTAGGCGTCAGCTATCAAATCTGGCAGGCTGTTGAAAACCTCCTGATTATTGCAAATTGGTCATTCTGAGCGAAGCGCAGCATCTAGTCGTATTCATAAATTATAGATCTTTCACTTCGTTCAGGATGACAAAAAACCAGTTTTTCAACAGCCTGATAGAGGATAGCGCTCTTGACTTACCCCTCCCCATGCAGGATGAGGCCGGACCAGAAGTAGGGATGGGGTTCTTTGACCCGCACCGCCTGGCGCGCCAGCTTCAGGGCCTCGATCTTGGGTTTTCCCTCCTTCACATCCCCGGGTTGGGCCGGGGCACTTCTTGCAGCCGCATGGCCATAAGTCCCCGGCCAACCACAGACCGTCAGGCACAAGCAGATAGAGATGAGCGTGCGCATTTTACCCTCCCATAACTCAAAAATGGAGGAATTTAAGCGGGCTAATGGCTGGCCGCAGCTTGGGACCGTACCCAGATTTTCAGATCTTTCAAGGCCGCGTCCCCCGGTTTTTTACTCAACATGGTATCGACCACCTTATCCATTTCCGGGTATTGTTTATACTCCGCCAGGACGCTGAAGAAATACAATTCCGGCGTGAGATCAGGCGCAGCCGCGTTTTTCGATAAATCCCGGTAGATTCCCTCTGCTTCCTTGATTTTCCGTCGAGCCTCTGGGGAGAGGGGCGCCGCCGGGGTTCTATCCGGGCCTGGACTTGCCGGGGTCATGGTCTGAATCACCCCGGATTTACTGATACTGGAACCGGGCAGGAGCAAGGGCGCCCCTTGCATCTGTTTAGTCGCCTTGGTGGGAATGAGCTTCACTTCCGGCTGAGGGGGAGATTTCTCGGCGCCCACGGCGGCGCTCTCGGTGTCGCCGGCCCTCAAGATTACCGGCCCTCTCCAGGTCTCTTGGCGACCGCTGGCGAAATAGAGCAGGGTCAGCGAAGTAGCGCCGGGAAGCTTAAGATGATCGCCGCGACGGACTTTCATAAAGGCTTGCATCCGGGCCGGCGCGCTTTTTTCGGCGTCATTCCAGTAAGAGGCTTCTCCGGAAAGCATGGTAACCAGTGCCACATCGGACGCCGGGGTTTTGGCCAAACCGGGTGCCGCCAGAAACGCCATGAACATCGCCAGGCAGATGATTCTTCTGCAATTACTTCCAAGTTTGCGCTTCATCGCCACTCCCTCCATGAGGATTTTTCCCACGCGGCCATCATTCCGCCTGCAGGTCCGTGACCTCATACACCGTCACGGCCTCCCGGCGGCCTTTGACCTTAAGTTCTTTCTTCCCGCCCGTCACCACCCCCGGACCTGCCGCTTCGATGGTTCCGGAGCTTGCCACAATGGTCCATCCCAGCTCTTTGGTCAAACCTTCAAGGCGCGACGCGATGTTCACCGTATCCCCGATGGCCGTGAATTCAAACCGTTGAGGGGAGCCGATATTGCCCACCACCGCCACACCCGTGTGCACCCCGATGCCGATACAGAAATCTGACAAGCCGCGGTTCGAGAAACGCCTTTCCATCCAGGCGTGGAACTCCCGGGCCTTCTCAGCCATGGTCAGGGCCGCCCGCAAGGCCCGCCGGGCATGGTCCGGATGAGGGGCCGGCGAGCCGAATACCGCCATGACCGCATCGCCGATGAACTTATCCACCGTGCCGCCTTGCGCCAAAATCGGCTCGCAAACCCGACTGAAATAAGTGTTGAGCATCTCCACCACTTCGTGGGGAGTCAAGGACTCGGACATGGAGGTGAAATTGCGAATGTCGGAAAACAGAACGGTCACCGTGAAAGCTTCCCCTCCCAGATCAGGTTGCTTTCCGGAAGCCAGCAGGTTCTCCACTACATCCTCGGAGACATAGCGCCCAAAGATCTGCCGGAGACGAGCCCGCTCCCGTTCTTCGCGGGTGAGCCTCAACCCCAGAACCCCCAGGTAGCTAAACAAGAGGCCCAGTTGGGAGATGGCGACGGGAACTACCAGATATTTCCGGAACAGCAGAAAAGCGAAGACGGTTACGATAAGGGATAAAAGACCTAACGCTGCCAGTCCCAACCCGGGAGATAGTCTGAAGAACAGGGCGGTCCCCATGATGAGCGCCGCGAGCAGATAAACCGATCGGCACAAAGGGGAAACCGGCCGGGGGACACGGCCTGTGAGGAGGGTTTCCACGATGTTGGCATGGATTTCCGCCCCACTCATCAAGTGGGCCGGGAGATTTATAAACCCACGGGCATAAGGGGTCTGGTGAATGTCTTGGACTCCGGACGTCTCATAAGCAATAATGACTATCTTGTCCTTTAGGCCTTGGATCTGGGGATCCTGCTCCGCTCCAGGGCTGAGTAGGCGGCGGAAGGAAACCCGAGGGATGGTGCCGGGTGGGCCGCTAAAGCCGATTAAATGGGGCGGACTCCCGCGAGCGGCGTCCCCGAATGCAGCCCGCTCCACCAGGAGCTTGGCAAAGGTGACCCACCCCTCCCCCTCCGCAGTGGGAATGGCCGTTAGCAGCCGGCGGATCACCCCATCAGGGTCGTTATAGAACTTGACCAGGCCCACGTCGTCCAGTTTTTCCGGCAAAGACGCCCAGTAATCGGGGAGCGGCAGGAGGGCTTTTTGTTTGCCGTCTGCGTCGATAACCAAGTCCCCGGCCAGGATCACCCGGCCCGAAGCCAGTTGTTCTCGGAAAGGCAAGTCATAAGTGCGGCTTTGGTCGCTTTCGGGCAATTTAAGCCTTTTCAGCCACGATTCCGCGCTGACGGAAAAGAGAAAATCCATGCCGATGACTTTGACCCCGGCCTGGCGCAACACCCCGATCACCCGGGCAAAGTGAGGGCTCCAGAACACCAGGGGCTCATCCTGGTGCTCCAGCCGCGTCTGGTCATCGATTGCCACGATGACTACGTGTTTGGGCTGATACCGTAACCCTGAAACTTGATGCCAGGCATCGTAGTACCAATCTTCGGCGGAGTTTAGCAACCCCATCCGGTATGCGACTTCGACACCCCCCCCGACAAAGACCACCAGAAGGACACCGCAGAAAAGTTTTTTTGGAATAGCCGCCATAGATCAAGTTTAGCCCTGGATTTGGGTCCATTAGACCATCACTTGATCAATTAGTAAAGAATCTCGCGCGTCCAAAACTGTAAATTATAAGAAGGCTGGCTATGGAGAAAGGGAGTTATTGATAACTTGCCGCTATACGCCCCTTCGCTTATTTTTCCATATAGTTCGTATATAGGAACCCTTGCAAAGGGGATTGGTAATTCTCTCGAAAAATTTCCGGGGAGATCATATTGATGCCGGGGACGGAGTCACGGGACTCCGGCAGGAAGGCCTACGGACCTGCTATCAGAAGCGCCAAGGGGGCCAGGAAGCCATGATCGGGGGTGGGGAAACACTAAGGGTGCGGCCAGACAAGCCCCTGGAACGCCCCCTGAAGGCCCCGCCACCCGGCCATATTTTGCTAATAAAATTTTGGGGCCGGTCCCATAGACCTGCCGGGGGTGTCTTTTTCCGGGATCTCCCAGGGGATCATAAACAGTATACGTCGGAAAAATGGGATAAGGTCTGGACGGCGCATATTGACTATGGGAGGTAGGAGTTCCAATCTCCGGGTTTACCCCTGGGGCCGGGAAGAGGGAGAAGTGGGCAAAGGGCGCCGGCGCCGGGGTGAAAGCCGAGGGGCGGGCCCCCTTTCATGACAGGGCCGGCGTGGTGGGGGCAGGCGGACTTGAAGGAAGGGTTTATCCGGTTACGGCCACTAAATTGCAAGACCGATGAGGGGCGGCTTGTGCCACTCAACCGAGAGATGGTGGAAGTTTTAAAGACCGTGCAAAGGGGCTTGCCGGGGGCCGGAGTATTCACGCAAAACGGAAATCCAATCAAATCTATTCGGGAAGTATTTGAAGCGGCTTGCCGCCGGGCCCAAATAGAAGGATTTACCTTTCACGATCTGAGACACACGGCAATCAATAACTGACGGTTGCAGGGGCATGATTACTTTCGTATAATGGCGGCTACCGGGCACAAGACCCTGAATGGGTTCAAGCGGTATAACCCGGCGGGCAAGGATGAGTTGCAGGCTCTGGCGGGCGAAAATCGGCTATAATATTCACCTGTATATTCACCAAGCCTTTTATGGTAAACCAAAATATAAGGTATCTTATTGAAATAACAAACATGCCTGGGTGGCGGAACGGGTAGACGCAAGGGACTTAAAATCCCTCGGGGTTCGCCCTGTGCCGGTTCGAGTCCGGCCCCAGGCACCAATAAAATCAAGGGGTCGGCGACCTTGGGGCGCCGGCGTCTTGTTTCTACTACTAGGCGCAGAACCCGGCAAAAATGTGAGATATGATCTCACGATAATTAGCGATTGACCGTGAAAATTTTGCTTACTGAACCTGTTGGGGGGGAGGTTCTGCGCCGAATACGGAAAACCCTCTTGATTACCATTCAATCCCCCGCCGGGCCGGGACCCCGTCGAGATAGTAATGCTTGAGGGGCGTCATTTCCGTCACCAGGTCCGCCAAGGCGATGAGTTCCAAGGGCGCGGCCCGGCCGGTCAAGATCACTTCCACCCACGGGGGGCGCTGCTTAAGGCTCTGGAGGGCTTCGTCCCAGGGGATGAGGCCGTAAGCCAGAGCCAGGTTGATTTCATCCAGAACCACCAGGTCGTGGTCCCCGGTTCGGATCACCTGCCGGGCCAGGTCCCAGGCCTCCCGGACCAACTCCAGGTCCTCCGGGGCCGGGGACTTCAAGTTTACCAAGCCGGGACGCCCAAAAGACCGAATGGTGAAATCCGGGGCCAGGCGACCCGCGGCCCGGAGTTCGCCGGTATCCCGGCCTTTCATGAACTGCACCATGTACACCTTGAATCCCTGCCCCACCGCCCGGAGGGCCAGCCCCAGGGCGCAGGTGGTCTTACCCTTGCCGTCCCCGGTATAGACCTGGATCAATCCCTGGGATAACCGTTCTTTGGTCATAGTCGGTCTCTCCTGCAATCAGAAGCAACAGGTGCGCGGTGCGCACCCTACCTGGAAAAGATGGTTCCTTGGCAACCGCAGGTTCTTATACCGTTTTCGGTTTTCGGTTTTAGGTTAAAAAGCCCGGAATATCAGCTAATTGAAACTTTAATTGGTTGTATTGGAAACAGAACTTGGTATTATATGAAAATGGCGGCACAGGCATCTTGCCTGTGCATCCCTCAGCAAAGACCGTGGGATTAGAAATTGGATAGCCGAGGGCGGCTGTCCTACATCTTCATGCTTCGTGGTGATCCCGAAGGGGTCATGGGGCGTCAGCCTGCGGCCCTAGAAAATCCCTTTGAACGCAACCGGGGTATAGACTGTCCTGAGCGCTCACTACTCAGCGCTTACTGCTACCACTCACCACTCACCGCTCACTGATTACTGGTCACCGCTCACTGATTACTGGTCACTGGTCACTGATTACTGGTCACTGCTCACTCCCCCTACCTTGCTTAGCGCAGCAGTTCCCGGGCAATGATGAGGCGCATGATCTCATTGGCGCCTTCGTAAATCTGCCCGGCCTTGGCGTCCCGGAAGTAGCGGGCCATGGGATAATCCTCTAAGTAGCCGTACCCTCCCAAGATTTGCACCCCCTCCAGAGCTGCGGCCATGGCGGTGTCCGTGGCGAAGCGCTTGGCCATGGCCGCGGCCGCGGTGAAGGGCAGGTTCCGGTCCTTGAGCCAGGCGGCTTTCAGGACCAATAAGGACGCGGCCTCCAGGTCTACGGCCATATCCGCCAACTTAAACTGGATGGCCTGGAACTGGGCCAAGGGCTGGCCAAACTGTTGACGGCGGCGGGCGTAAGCCAGGGCCTCGGCCAGCACCGCCCGGCCCAGGCCCACGGCGATGGCCCCGGAGCCTACCCGGGCCGCGTCCAGGGCTGCGAGCATCACTTTAAAGCCCTGGTTCTCTTCCCCCAAGAGACAGTTATCCGGCAAAGGGGCGTCCTGGAAGGCTAAAGACACCGACCAGGCGCCCCGAAGCCCCAATTTATCCTCCCGAGGCCCCCGGGTGACCCCCGGCGTCTCATTCAGGTCCACGACGAAGGCGCTCATGCCTTTGGCGCCCCGGGCCGGGTCGGTGAGCGCGGCCACCAAGGCAAAGCGGGCCGCATGACCAGTGGTGACAAAGTTTTTCCGCCCGCTAAGCGCCCACCCCTGGCCTTCCCGGCGGGCCACGGTCTGGAGACCGCCAGGATCGGAGCCGGCTTCCGGTTCCGTCAGGGCGAAGGCCGCGTGCGCCTTGCCCTGAATCACCCGGGGCAGGTATCGGGTTTTCTGCTCCGGGGTCCCGAAACGGCTGACCGTGCCGCCGAACAGGGTATGGTTGACGTGCAACACCAGGGCCGAGGAGGGGCAGGCCTGGGCCAGTTCCATCTGGGCCAGAGCGTAACTGACATAATCCTCCCCGGAGCCGCCAAACTCTTGGGGGAGGGCGATCCCCATGAAACCTGCCTGTGCCCAGGCCTCCAGGATTTCCTGGGGGAAGGCGCCTTCCCGGTCCAGTCGGGCGGCCTGCTCTTTAGCCTCCTGGGCCAGTTGCCGGGCCTTTTCCTGGACGGCTTGCTGCTGGGGTGATAAAGTAAAATCCATGGGCTAATCCTCCCGGTGTGGGATTCACATTAAATATGCTATTACTAAGAGCACAAAGTTAATTGCATTTCAAACCGGTTATGTAGGGGCGGTTCACGAACCGCCACTAGGGAAACGGAACCGCTTTTTTGCTCCGATTTATAACCGCGGAGCCGCGTCCCCACGATTTTCCATCCTAATCATAATGCCCGGCCCGGTCAATATTAAAGCTGGCCCGGGCCGGGAGTAAATCGGGAAGGGGAGCCGTCCCTGGCCGCGGTGGTTCCCATAAACTTGCCTCGACCGGCAATCTTAAAGGAAGGCGGGCACGAAGGCCCGCCCCACCGGTATGATATTATTCGGAGCATCAAATAGTTCCCATCGGCTATTAAGCTCTTCAGGGAAATTTTTTCTTGGTCTTTTCATGGAACCATGGAACCATTTTATGCACTGTTCGACAGCTTTGAGGCTTATGTGGGCCAGAGATACACTCCCGTGACGCATGATGATGAAGGGAGACATGCCTGGCTCCAGGACCTCATGGACCGGCAGCGCCGGCCCTCCGGGGAATCGGGGCAACCGGAAGAAGCCGCTCCCGCCCCGGCTCCCCCTGATCCCCGCAGCTTCTCCACCTTGCGGGAACTCCTGGCCGCCATGCCCCGGGCCCTCAACTCCGAAGCCACGGCGGGACTTACGGCCACCTACCAGTTGGAAGTGACGGGGGACGAGAATTTCACCGGCCACCTGGAGATCAAAAACGGTCAGGCCGCCTACCGGGAAGGCCCGGCAGCGCACCCGGACGTCATCATCCGCACCCCCGCGGACGTCTGGCTGGCCATCTGCAAAGGCGAACTCAACGGCGCCATGGCCTATATGAAGGGCAAGTACAAGGTGGAGGGCAAACTGAGCCTGCTGATGAAGCTGGATTCGCTATTTGGTAAATGAACAACTCTTGTCGCTTTGGCGTGAGGTCGCCTTACCCCCCATTTTAGGGCTTGAGTTTTTTCTCCCAAGCTGTCAAAATAAATAGTCTGGGGTGAATTCGACACCTTCCTTAATTTAGGTTGCGTTCTTGCGCCGTCCGGCTCAGTTTTTCGCCGCTTGGCCCTGGAGATTGCAGACAGATGAGCAAGGAGTGGATATATGTTTCTTGATCCCATCCTGGGATGGTTTTCCAACGACCTGGCCATTGATCTGGGTACGGCCAATACCCTGGTATATGTAAAAGGCAAGGGCATTGTGCTCAGCGAGCCTTCCGTGGTAGCGGTGCGCAAAAACGCCCGGGATCGGGACCGCAACCGGGTCCTGGCGGTGGGCCGGGAGGCCAAGATGATGCTGGGGCGCACCCCTGGCAACATCGTAGCCATCCGTCCCATGAAGGACGGGGTCATCGCGGATTTCGAGATCACCGAGGCCATGCTGCGCCATTTTATCCGCAAGGTGCACAACCGCCGCTCCCTGATCCGGCCCCGCATCATCATCTGCGTGCCTTCGGGGATCACCCCGGTGGAGAAGCGGGCGGTGAGGCAATCTGCGGAATCCGCGGGCGCTCGGGAAGTCTATCTCATCGAGGAACCCATGGCCGCGGCCATCGGCGCGGGCTTGCCCATCACCGAACCCATCTGCAACATGGTGGTGGACATCGGCGGCGGCACCACGGAAGTGGGGGTCATCTCCCTGGCGGGCATCGTCTATTCCAAGTCCGTGCGGGTAGGCGGCGACAAGATGGACGAAGCCATCCTCCAGTACGTCAAGCGCACCTACAACCTCTTGATCGGTGAACGCACCTCGGAGATCATCAAGACCACCATCGGCAACGCCTATGCCGGAGAGCTGGAGACCATGGACGTCAAGGGTCGGGACCTGGTGACGGGCATTCCCAAGATCATCAATATCAACTCCGACGAGGTGCGCCAGGCCATTCAGGAACAGATCGACACCATTGTGGCCACGGTGAAGACCGCCCTGGAGCAGACCCCGCCGGAATTGGCCGCAGACATCGTGGACCGGGGCATCTATCTCACCGGGGGCGGGGCCTTGCTGAAAAATCTGGATATCCTGCTTCATCAGGAGACCGGGTTGCCCATTAAGCTGACGGAGGATCCCCTGGCCACGGTGGTGCTGGGTTCCGGTAAGGCTTTGGATAACCTGAGTATCCTGAAGGAAGTTATGTTGGATTAAGGCGGCTAAATGTGCGGCCCCACACCCGATACCGCACCCCTCTCCTGATCATTGCAGCCCTGCTGCTGATCTTTTCCGTTCTTTCTCTGAGCCTCAAGCGCGCTCCGGTCCTCAAGAAGGTGGAGGGCATAGTCGTCTTCCTGACCGCCCCCGGTCTCCAGGCATTGCAATATATGGGGCAAACCGTCAAGCGCGTCTGGCTGGGCTACTTCTATCTGGTGGGGGCGCGCCGGGAAAACGCGGTCCTCCAGCATCGTCTGGAAGAGTACAGCCAGAAGGACGTGACTTACCAGGAGGCCATGCAAGCCCTCACCCGGCTGGAGGCCCTGCTGGATCTGAAGCGGCAACTGGCCCAGCCGGTCATCGGCGCCCGGGTCATTGCCTACGACCCTTCTTTATGGTCCCGCTGCGCCATGGTGGATCAGGGCAAAGACCAGGGGGTGAAGCCGGGCATGCCGGTGGTGGCCCCGGGGGGCATCGCCGGCCGGGTGGTGGAGACCTATGGCAGCCACTCCAAGGTGATCCTCATCGTGGATCGCAACAGCGGCGCGGATGCCATGGTGCAACGCACCCGGGTGCGGGGCATTCTCCAGGGCAAAGGCAGCAACCGCTGTTCCCTGGACTACGTGCCCAAAAGTGCGGATGTGCAGGCCGGGGACCTGGTGCTGGCTTCCGGCCTGGGGGGCGTCTATCCCAAGGGCCTGGTGTTCGGCAAGGTCAGCTCAGTGAATAAAAAGAATCCGGGTGTCTTTCAGGATATCGAAGTCATCCCCGCCGTGGACCTGTCCGCCCTGGAAGAGGTACTGGTGGTCAAGGTAGTCAATTTAGCCATCTCAGAGAAATGACTACTCCTGTCCTCCTTTTCAGTCTGGTGGGCCTGGGTTTTTTCTACCTGGAGAACCTGGTGTTTTTTCCCCATGTCCGCCTCCGTCTCCTGGACTTGCTGGTTTTTATCGTGGGCTTGCGGCCATCCCTGGGTCTGGCCATTTCTCTGGGGCTGGCGCTGGGCTTATTGCAGGATTGTTATGCCGTCACCCCCTTCGGAGTCCATATGGGGTCCTCCTTAGTGCTGGTGGCCGCGGCCCGGTTTTGCCGGCAGCGCTTCCTGTGGCAGCGGGTAAGCACCCTGATATTAGCTACCCTAACGGCCCTGACTCTCCAGGAAGGGTTTTGCCAGTTGATTATGGTGATGCTGGGAATTCCCGGTCCTGCCCTGAAAGATTTCTTGAATTACCACAGCCTGTTGATCCTGGGAACCCTGGCCCTGGCCCCCCTGATGTATGCCCTGGTCCTGGGATTGGAAAAAACCCTGGGCCGTTTCGGCTGGCGGCCCATGAGAGAGCGGGCAGCGTCCGGGGATTTTTAATAGTTGCCGGTAAAAGAACGTTGCTATGGTGTCAATCAGCCGTAAACTGATATTAATCGGTACATTAACGGAGTCCCTTTCTATCGCCCCCTCCTCCTTAAGGGGGTAGGGCTGGGGTGGGGGGTAAAGGTAGTTTATGTTATGCTCCGAGTAATAACTCACCACTGACCACCGGCCACTAATATGTCTCGTTTGCTTTCCTCCAATTACCTGGGGTTTAACTATCTGGGAGGAACCTCCAAGGGGCTGATGCCCCCGGAGGAACATGACCGATCGCGCCGAACTTTTACCGGCGTGGCCCTGGTGGTTCTGCTGCTCTTTGCCGCACTCTTCCTGCGCCTATGGTTCCTCCAGTTGGTGCAGGGGGAAGAGTTACAGCAGCGCTCTGAGCACAACCGCATCCGCCTCCAGGACCTGCCCCCCTGGCGGGGCATGATCCTGGACCGCCACGGCCAGGTGCTGGTGGGCAACCGCCCCAGTTATGAGGTGATGGTGGTCCTGGAAGATGTGCCGGACATTCCCAGGCTGGCCCAACGCCTGGGATCGCTGCTCAAGCTGGACCAGAAGCAGCTCACCTCCCAACTGGAGGGGGCCAAGGCCTCTGGAGTCAACTGGGCGCGCCTCCGGGCCGACCTCACCTGGGAGGAAATGGCCCTGGTGGAGACCTTTAAGCCGGAGTTGCCGGGGGTGCTCATCCAGGTGCAGCCCAAGCGGGAGTACCGCCAGAAGGGCCTGGCCGCCCATGCCCTGGGCTACCTGGGGGAAATCACCGACTCCCAGATCAAGGGAGGCAAATTTCCCGGTTATAAAATGAGGGATTACCTGGGGAAATGCGGGGTGGAACTGGCCTGGGAAAATTATCTCCGGGGCAAACGGGGCTATCGCCGCATCGAGGTGGACGCCTATGGACGGGAGCTGGGGCAGATGGACCAGATGTTTCCCACCCCCGGGGCCAACGTCTTTCTCACCCTGGACCACCGCCTGCAGCAGGAGGCCGAGGCCTGTCTGGCGGGCAAGACCGGGGCCATTGTGGCCCTGGAGCCCAAGACCGGCAAAATTCTGGCCATGGCCTCATCGCCCTTTTATTCACAGGAGGCTTTCGAGCGGGGCCTCTCTCCCCAGGAATGGCAGAAGCTCAGTTCCCACAAGGGTCATCCCCTGGAAAATCGGGTCTTGAAGGGCCAGTATCCCCCCGGCTCCACCTTTAAAATCGTCATGGCCATGGCCGGCCTGGAAGAGAAAGTCATCACCCCCAACACCGTGATCCACTGCTCCGGCGCCTTGCCCTTCGGCAACCACGTGTTTCACTGCTGGCGCAAAGGCGGCCATGGCGGGATGAACCTGAACTCGGCCTTGGTGCAATCCTGCGACATCTATTTTTACACCTTGGGGCGTCGCCTGGGGATTGAACGTATCGCCAAGTGGAGCCGCCGCTTTAACCTGGGCCAGTTGAGCGGCCTGCACCTGGACAAGGAGATGCCCGGCCTGGTGGCTTCCTCCGCCTGGAAGCTGTCCCGGTTCCAGGCCCCCTGGCAGGAAGGGGACACTCTGTCCGTGGCCATCGGCCAGGGATACAACCTCACCACCCCCTTGCAGATGGCCCAGGTGGCCGCGGCCATCGCCAACGGCGGCGTGATTTACGAACCGCAATTGGTGGAAAAGGTGGAAAGCCCCTCGGGAGAAGTCTTATTTCAGGCGCAGCCCCAGGAGAAATCCCGATTGGAGGCCAAACCGGCCCACCTGGCCCTGGTGCAAAAGGCCCTGTTCGGGGTAGTGGAAAACGGCACCGGTAAGGCCGCCAAGCTGCCCCAGGTGGAAGTGGCCGGGAAGACCGGCACCTCTCAGGTGGTGTCCCTGGAAAGAGAGAAAAAGGGCGGCAAAGGCACCATGAATCACGCCTGGTTCGTGGCCTATGCCCCGGTTAGCAATCCCCAGGTGGCGGTGGCGGTGCTGGTGGAGCACGGCGGCGGCGGCGGCGCAGTGGCCGCGCCCTTAGCCCGCCGGGTCCTGGCCGCGGCCTTTCCGGAAGCCCGGGTGGCGAAGTCGAAGTAGGGAGCCTCACGCAAAGGCGCCAAGACGCAAAAACACAAGTTTTAATGAAATCTAAGAGCGCTTTAACAATTCCTCTTTTTCTCCCCTGGGTCAATACGGAGATGATGAATCTCTACCTGGCAGAGATGTCGGCGGTTTTCCCCGACCAAAAAACCATGTTGATCTGGGATCAAACCGGTTGGCATAAATCAAAGTCTTTAAAAGTATCTGAAAATATGGAGCAATCGCCGGGTGCGTCCTAGGCGCCATTCCTGGTATGGCTTTCCCGGGGCAGCAGGTTGACCAGAAAATTGACCGCCCCCACCGCGACGGCCCCGGCAAAGGCCAGATGAAAGGAAGCCATTCCCAGGCGGCCCCCCGGCGCCAGGCTAACCTGGTGCAGGTTGATCCAGGAATACACCGTCACCATCAGGGTAATGCCCAACAGCGCCCCTAAATTTTTGAGCACCGCGTTGGTGCCGGCTGCCAGGCCGATGAAGGACGGAGTCACCCCCCGGAGGACCTCGTTGAGATTGGGGGCCTGAAACATCCCGAAGCCCGTGCCGATTACCACCAGGCGGCCCGCCAGGGCCAGGGTGGAATTGTCCGGACCGGTAAACAGCAAAGAACCCAAACCCATGACGATTAGGCCGGAGCCGAGGCGCAAGATGCGCATATTGCCCAGGCGGTCCGCCAGGTAGCCGCCCAGCGGGGCCACCAGGGCGTTGGCGCCGCTCACCACCGCCAGGAGCAGCCCGGCTTGCCCCGGGGTATAGCCGTAAACCTGATCCAGGAAAAAGGGGAGCAGGAAAAAGGTCCCCATCACGGCCGCAAAGGTCAACACCACCGCCAGGGACCCCAGGGCAAAGGCCCGGTTCCGCCAGAGTTCCCGCTGGAGCAGAGGGACCGCCTGCCCGCGCTCCAGTCGCAGCAGCATCCCGAAAAAAATCGCGGCCAGCGCCAGGGTTCCCAGGGTCCAGCCGTCTCCCCAGCCCGTCTGCCGGAGCCGCCCCAACGCCAGCATCAAAGACCCCAGGCATCCCGCCAGGATCACGCCGCCCCACAGGTCAAAGGCCCGGGGATCCCAGGGGGCCTGGGCCGGCAGCTTGACCAGGGCCCGGCTGCCCACCAGGAAGACCAGGCCGCAGATGGGAATATTGATGAAAAAAATAAACGGCCAGCCCAGGTACGCAGTGATTACCCCTCCCAGGGGCGCGCCTACTGTGATTCCGGTGGCGAACGCGGTGGAGAACAGTCCCAGGGGCAGGCCCCGTTCGCCTTCGCCATAACTTAGGGCAATGAGCTTGGGCGCCAGACCCAGCATGAGCGAGGCCCCCAATCCCTGCAAGGCCCGGGCTCCCACCAGCCAGGACAGCCCCGGACTCAAACCGCACAAGACCGAGGCCCCGGTGAAGATCAGGATCCCCAGGAGATAGAGCTTCCCAGGGGCCAGCAGGTCCCCCAACCGGCCGCTGGTCAAGAGGAAGGATACATTAATCAGGATATAGATGGTCATCACCCAGGAGATTTGCTCCAGAGAACCGTGGAACTCCCGGGCCATTACGGGCAGGGCGATGCTGACGATGCTGGTGTCCAGGGTGGCCATAAAGGCCCCCATGCAGGCGGACAACAGGATCCAGCGGCGGGATCGGGAAAGATTATCCTGGATCAGGGCGGCGTCGGGCATTTTAATTCTGATTCCCAAGCTCCAGCCTTGAAAAGTTGTCGTAGGGTGCGTTCTACGCACCATATCAAGCCGGTGGAGAGATGGAAGCAACGGCGGGCACGGAGGCGCACGCCCCACGGGCCCTGTGCGGAATTGGGCGCCGCGCCCCAAAAAGTGTAGGGGCCGTCCCACGCACCATCAGGTTACAGTTTTTTTTCGAGATAACTGACCGCATTCCGAAAGAAGGTAAGCCCCGCCCCGTCCTGTTCCGGGTAGGGTTCGCCCCGGCGGCGCCAGGCTTCCTTCTCATAGGTCCAGTTGGGATGATGGGTGGAGAAGATGTGGGCTTCCGGGTGCGGCATGAGGCCCAGGACCCGGCCGGTGGCGTCGCAGATGCCGGCGATGTCCATCAAGGAGCCGTTGGGGTTTTCCGGGAATTTTCCGTCCGCGGGTTCGCCCTGGGCGGTGGCGTATTTGAGGGCGATCTGTCCGCCTTCCGCCAGGGCGGTGAGTACGTCCGGGGGCGCGTAGAATTTTCCTTCCCCGTGGCGGATGGGGAGTTCCAGGAGGTCCAGCCCACGGGTGAAGACGCACGGGGAGGGCAGGGTTTTAAGGTGCACCCAGGCGTCCCGGAAGTTGCCGCAGTCGTTGGGGATCAGGGCCGTGAGACGATCCCCTTCCCGCCCCGGCAACCCCGGCAGCAGCCCCAAGTTCACCAACACCTGGAAGCCGTTGCAGATGCCGATAACCAGGCGGCCCGACTGCACGAACTCCTGGAGGGCGCCGCCTAAGGCCAGCTTCAGCCTCAAGCCCAGGATCACCCCGGCGCCGTGGTCGTCCCCCCAACTGAAGCCCCCCGGCACCGCCAGCAGATGGTAATCCCAAAGGGACGCGGGTTCGGCAATCAGTTCGCTGACATGCACCCGCACCGCGTCCGCGCCGGCCCGCTCCAGGGCGAAGCGGGTCTCGTAGTCGCAATTGAGGCCGTAACCGTATAATACCAGCGCCCGGGGGCGGGCGCCGGGGTTTTCGGTTTTCGGTTTTCGGCTTTCGGTTCTTTGGGGCATGGGTGTCAAAATTTAGTTGCATAGGGCGGCCCGTGGCCGCCGTTTATGTTTTAAAAAGCGGCGCACATGGTGCGCCCTATGAAAGGTTGGTGCGAGATTCTCTGAGCTAATAACTCAACCAATTCCCAATAGGGGCTAACAGCCTTCTTTTAACCGAGAACCGAAAACGGTATTACTCTTCTCCCTTATCGCCCCCCTTGCGCTTGCCTTTTTTGCGGCTCGCGGTTTTCTTGTCTTTTTCTTCCCGTTTCTTTTTTTGTTCCGCCAGTTCCACCACTTTTTCCCGCTTCACCGCCACTCGCTTGACCTCTTTGCGCCAGGCGAAGATGATGGGGCTGGCCACAAACACGGAAGAATAGGTGCCCACCACCACCCCCAGGACCATGGCCAGGGCGAAGTCTTCCAGAACCACGCCGCCGAAGACGAAGAGGGCCAAGACCACCAGGAATACGGTGGTGCTGGTGACGATGGTGCGGGAGAGCACCTCGTTGATGCTGAGATTGATGATGTCCCCCAGGCTGCCCCGTTTTCGGGCCAGGTTTTCCCGGATGCGGTCAAAGACCACCACGGTATCGGTCAGGGAGTAGCCCGCCAGGGTGAGGAGCGCGGTGACCACCAAGAGGGTGATCTCTTTGTCCAGAAGGTAAAAGATGCCCAGGACCGCCAGCACGTCGTGGAAGGTGGCCAGGGCCGCGCCCACCCCGAAGATGAATTCAAAGCGCCAGGCGATATAGCCCACGATGCCGATCATGGAGAGCAAAATAGCCAGGAGGGCCTTGTCCCTGAGGTCTTTGCTGATGGACGCCCCGATCTCCGATTTGCCGATCACGGTGAATTTATTTTGGGGCAGAGCCGTATTCAGGAGCCGGTTGAGATGCTCGGACGCCTGGCCCACGGACTCTTCGGACTTCTTCAGTTTCACCATGAGGCCGGCGCCGCCCTCTAAGGGTTGGATCTCGGCGTGGCCCCAGCCTTCTTTATTCAGGGCCTCCCGCACATCTGTGACGGTAAAGGGCTTTTCCGCGGCCAATTGCACCATAGCGCCGCCGGAAAACTCCACCCCTAAGTTGCCGTGGCCCCGGGAAAGCTGCACGAAGGCCACCAGACCCAGGATGCTCAGGGCGCCGGTGATTATGAAAGCGTATTTCCGTTTGCCGATGAAGTCCAGACTAGGTTGTTTAAATAACTCGTAGAAAGTGAGTTTTTTCAGCCAGCGTTTGGCGATGAGCCAGTCATAGACCACCCGGGTGCCGAACAGAGCGGTGAACAGGTTGAGGGTGACGCCCAGGCTTAAAGTAACGGCAAAGCCCTTGATGGGGCCGGTGCCGAAAAGAAACAGCACGAACGCGGTGATCAGGGTGGTGACGTGGGAGTCGATGATGGTCCAGAAGGCCTTGTCGTAGCCGCCGTCAACCCCGGATTTTATGGGCTTGCCGGCGCGAAATTCCTCCCGCATGCGTTCATAGATGAGCACGTTGGAGTCCACCGCCATGCCGATGGTCAGGATGATGCCCGCGATGCCCGGCAGGGTGAGGGTGGCTCCCAGGATGGAGAGCCCGCCCATGAGCATGATGATATTAAGGATGAGGGCGTAGTTGGCCACCAACCCGGAGAGGCGGTAATAGAAGAGCATGAAGGCCACCACCAGGAGGGTGCCGATGACCCCCGAGATGAGGCCCTTGCGGATGGAGTCCTGGCCCAGGGTGGGGCCCACGGTGATGTTCTGGACGATCTTGACGCTGGCGGGAAGCGCCCCGGCCCGGAGCACGATGGCCAGGTCATGGGCCTCATCCGGGCTGTAGGAGCCGGTGATTTGAGCCTTGCCGCCGCCGATGCGCTCCTGGATCACCGGCGCGGAGCGCACTACCCCGTCTAAGATGATGGCCATGCGCTTTTTGACGTTATCCCCGGTGATGCGGGCGAATTCCTGGCCCCCCCGTCGGTTGAAGTCCACGGAGACGTAGGGTTCGTTATAGTCGCCGATGCGCACCGAGGCGTTATCCACCGCGTCGCCGGTGAGCATCACCTTCTTTTTCAGGAGGATGGGCACGCTGATCATCCGGCCCGTCTCTCGGTCGATCTTCTTTTCGATATAAACTTCATCCTCCGGCGGAATCTTATCCGCCAGGGCCTGGTTGAGCGCTTCCCGGTTGTAGCCCGGTTTCAGGCCGCCGTCTTTCAGGGCCTTTTCGATGAGCTCCTCCAGGTTTACCTGGCTATGCTCATCCACCATCTTGAATTCCAATTGGGCCGTCTGGCCGATGAGGTCCAGGGCCCGCTGGGGGTCCTGGATACCCGGGAGTTGCACCACGATCTGGTCGCTCCCCTGGCGCACCATGACCGGCTCCGTGACCCCGAACTGGTCGATGCGGTTCCTGATCACCTCCAGGCTCTGGGCCAGGGTGCGCTCCTGGATCTGCTTGATCTCTTCGGGTTTCACCGTCAGGGCAAAGACCAGGGCGCTGTCCCGGCGCTCCGGGCCTTTGACTTCCAGGCCGGGAAAGTCTTCCTTCAGCCATTTCAGCAGGGCCGCCTGTTCGTCCTTATTGAGGAGGGTCAGGGGCAGCTCGCCTTTGCTCACGTCTCCCACCTGCACCGCCAGGCCCCGCTTTTCCGCGGTTTCCTTGAGGCCCTGGGAAGTCCGGGCGAGATAATTGTTGATGGCCTGGTCCAGGTCCACCTGAAGGTTGAGGTGCATGCCGCCCTTCAGGTCCAGCCCCAGGCTCACGCCCTTGCTGACGTGTTTGGTCCACCACTCGGGGATATTCGGGGTTACCGACGGCAGGACAAAAATGATGGCAACCACGGTGAGGATGAAGAGAAATAGAAACTTCAGGCGAATTCCTCGCATCATAAACCCATCTCCTGGTGGATGGCAAAGGCCGTGGGCGCAAGCCGGAAGTCAATGCGGGTCGCCCGGCAAGCCGGCTGGGGGCCTTCCCCTCCTAACTTATGATTAATTTATCAACATTACCGGAGAGACAAGGGGCTGTCAAGTTGCCCTTTGCGTCCTTGGCGACTTTCCGTGAGGGATGAATATTTCACGCAAAGGCGCAAAGACGCAAAGACGCTGGGGGAAAAGGGGAAAAGGACAAAAGGGGAAGCGCCGCAGGTTAAATCCAGTATTCCGGATATTTCCGGGTCTTGGGGATATTGTTGATCAGGAGGGCTACCAGCAGGAGAATCAGGGCGCCTGCGGCCACCGGCATGAGGGCGTAAAAATAGCCCAGGGCATGGATCTTGTCATCCCCGATGACAGCAATCAACGCGGTGGCGCCCCCCGGGGGGTGGGCGGTGCGGGTTAAGTGCATCACCGCCACGGCAAAGGCCACCGCCAGGGCCGAGGCGATCCACAGATGGCCGGGAAATAATTTATACGCGGTGACCCCGATCAAGGCCGAGAGGATGTGGCCGCCCAGGAGGTTCCGGGGCTGGGCCACGGGGGTCTTAATGGCGCCGTAAATCAGGAACGCCGAAGCCCCCAAGGACCCCAAAATCAAGATGAAACCGGTACCCTGGATAAACTGGTAGTTGACATAAGCCACCAGGCCAATGCCCACAAACGCGCCCAGCCAGGACCAGGCGATCTCCTCCAGGCTGACCCGGGGCGGGCTTTGGCCGCCGCCTTTCATCTTTTGGAAATAATTGTGAAGCATGCTTGGGCTCTTTTTGAAAAATTTTCACCACCAAGGCACAAAGGGCACCAAGGTTCACCAAGGAGACGAGATCTCCTCTGGTTCCCAAGTTGAACTTGGGAACCAGAAGAAAAGTCTTGGTGGTGAAGGAAAATGGTGCGCAGTGCGCACCCTGCATGGTATGGCCTTTTAACCGGACATATCCAGGAGATCCGCCCGGGCCACAATACCCGTTAGACGCCCCTGGGAGTCGATGACCGGCGCCCGGTTGATATTTTTCTCTTTAAAAATTCGGGCGATTTCCAGGACCGGGACGTCTTCCCCCACCGTCACCGCCGGAGAGGTCATGAGGTCCGCGGCCTTGCCCCCCGGGATGCCCATGCCCTGGCAGCCTTGGTCACGCAGGCATTGGGCCGCCAACCCCATAAAATTCTTGATCTCCTTGGACCCCATGTGGACCAAGAAATCTTTTTCGGAGATGATGCCCGCCACCCGGCCGTCCGCCACCACCGGGACCCCGGAAATCCCCCGCCGGGACATGAGCTCCGCCACCTCCGCCAGGGGCGTGTCCGGGCGGACGAAAGCCACCTCCCGGGTCATGACGTCTTTGGCCTGCAAAGAGCGGCTGAGGCGCTCCCGGGCATGGCGGAAGGCCAGGAGATAGATCTCCTTAAAATCGCCGGGAGTAATATCCAGATAGCCGGGGATCTCCCGCATGGCCGCGAAAATATCGTCGTCGGAGATATCCATGGGTTTGAACGACTCTTTAGTCATTGGGCGTTCTCCCGAAATTCTTTGCGCCTTAGCGCCTTGGCGTGAGGTTTAATAGTTCACGCCAAGGCTCTAAAGCGCAAAAGCCAGGACTGCGTGTAGGGACGGTGCGCTCACCGCCCCTTACCTTTCACTGCCCCGGAATCTTGGGCAACTCCGCCAGGGACTGTTGCAGGACCTCATCGGGATAGTCGAAATCTTCCAGTTTGCCTTCCAGGAAGGCGTCGTACGCGCCCAGGTCCAGGAAGCCGTGCCCGGAGAAGTTGACCACGATGCACTTGGCCTCGTTGGCCTCCCGGCAGCGGATGGCTTCATCCACCGTAGCCAGGAGGGCATGGGCGGTCTCCGGCGCGGGAACGATGCCCTCGGTCCGGGCGAAGAGGCGGGCCGCCTCAAAGACCGGGACCTGGTGCACCGCCCGGGCCTCGATGAGCTTTTCGTGCACCAGGAGGCACAAGAGCGGCGCGTCCCCGTGGTAGCGGAGGCCCCCGGCGTGAATCCCCGGCGGCACAAAGTTGTGGCCCAGGGTGTACATCATAATCAAGGGGGTAAGGCCCGCGGTGTCCCCGAAGTCATAGGCGTAGGCGCCCTTGGTAAGAGTGGGGCACGCGGTGGGCTCCACCGCGATGATGCGTATATCCGCGCCCTTAAGCTTGTCCGTCACAAAGGGGAAGCAGAAGCCCGCGAAATTGCTGCCGCCGCCCACGCAGCCGATGAGCAGGTCCGGGTGTTTTTCCCCGGCCAGGGCCAGTTGCTTTTTGACTTCCAGGCCAATCACGGTCTGGTGCAGCATCACGTGGTTGAGGACGCTGCCTAAGGAATAGTTGGTGTCGTCGTGGGTGGCCGCGTCCTCCACCGCCTCGGAGATGGCCATGCCCAGGCTGCCGGGGGTATCCGGAGTTTTGGCCAGGATGGCCCGGCCGGAGTTGGTGCGGTCCGTGGGGGAGGGGAAGACCTCCGCGCCCCAGAGCTGCATCATGGAGCGGCGGTAGGGTTTTTGATAATAGCTCACCTTCACCATGTACACGGTGCATTCCAGGTCGAAGAAGTTGCAGGCCAACGACAGGGCGCTGCCCCACTGGCCCGCGCCGGTCTCCGTGGCCAGACGCTTGATGCCCGCCTCCTTATTATAATATGCCTGGGCCACCGCGGTGTTGGGCTTGTGGGAGCCCGCGGGGCTCACGGACTCATTCTTATAGTAGATCCGGGCCGGGGTCTTCAGGGCCTGCTCCAGGCGGAAGGCCCGGTGCAGGGGGCTGGGCCGCCACAGCTTGTAGATGCGCTGCACTTCGTCCGGGATGGGAATCCAGCGCTCCTGGCTGACTTCCTGCATGATGAGCTCCATGGGGAAGATAGGCGCTAGGTCTTGGGGACCCACCGGCTGGCCGGTGGCGGGATGGAGGTACGGCGGCATGGGGCGGGGCAGGTCCGGCTGGATGTTGTACCACTCCTGGGGCATTTCCGATTCGCTCAGATTGATTTTGTATGAATCCATTCCCGGATCAGCTCCTTTGGGCAAGATTGGTAAATGATTGGCAAAGTTATAGGCCCGCCGCCCCCGGCCTGTCAAGGAAAAAGGGGTGGGAGTCATGTGGGGTGCGCATTGCGCAACTTATACCGAGTTGCACTTAAAAGGCAACACTATAACCCCGTTTTCCTTGGCGCAGGCCAAAGCCTGCGGCTACAGACAATCGTATTTTGACCGCACCTTGGTATTAAAGGGGGTTGGGCGGGGAGTTTAAGGGGAGGGCGGGGGACCCCTTATGAAAAATATGAAAAATGTCCCCCGGTCCTCCCCTCAAAACCACTTTTGCAAGAGGCTATGCGGATAAAATCTTTTTCAACGCTGCCGCACCAACCGCTTCTTGGTCCGGTAACTGTCGGGCGGTACGATTAACCTGGCTCCGTCCGAGAACCTTACCTCCAGGGAATCGGCGTCGTCGTGGTTGTAAGCTGTGTAGGTGTTAACCTGTAATCCGCCGGCGCCGCCTCGAACCAACGGTTTCGTGAACACCCCGCTGAAAGGATGGGACGAGGTGACCCCCAAGAGGGGCTGGCCGCCCAGATTCGGCAGGGCATAAATCCAGTGGTAGAGCATGGCCGTGCTGTTGCCGTTATCCAGGAATCCGTCGGGGAGCGGGTTGGGCGGGTCTGGTCCGGCGCCCGGAAACAGGACCGCATTCACCTTGGCCTGGGCTTCGCCCGGGTTGCTGATGGCCCGGTACATCCAAATGAGGTCGGGATATTGCGCCCAGTTGTTGCCCGGGGGGTCCTGATTAACGAGGGCCGTGTAGTTCAGACCCGCATAGGTGGGGTTCTGGATGAGATAGAGCGCGCCGCCCCCGAAGGGCAGCCAGTTGATGAAATGCTGGGCCTCTTTATGAAAAACGCCTGGCGTGCTGGTAAAGAAAAGCTGCAACTGGTTGGAGTCATCGTAGAGCATGGAAAAGGTGTTGCTGGCCAGGGCGAACTGGTTGTTGGTCACCGCGTCTTCACAGAACACATAGCGCCGGGCTGCGTCGATTTCCGAGGCGTACATATACGCGGCCCGGGCCAGCATATTCTGATTCTTGGTGACCTGGGCCCACAGCAGCATGCCGTACCAGGCGTTCACCCCTTCGGAACTGGACTCCTGGTTCATGCCGTCGCCGTACTGCTGGACGCCCGCGGCGGAGGAACTCCCGGCGTAAGGATCAAAAAAGCGGTAAGGCGGATACACTGCGGTATCGGCCCCGCCGTTGGGCTGGTCGTTATAGTCCGCGGCGAGGTTGCGGATCAGGTGCTCTACCATTTTCCCGTATTGGGTGACAAAAGCCGGGTTGTAATCGGCATAAACCGCCGCGGCCCGAATAAAGTAGCCGTAGTGGAAGTGCTGGTCGTTCAAGAAGGTGATCACCCCGAACCCGTCCGTGCCGTTTTTCCCCGGCGGGTAGGGAAACATCATGTTCCAGTGGGCGTCGTAAGCGAAGCCGGTGGCGGTGTGGTCATCGGTGGTGCTGGGCGCGGTGCAATCCAGCCACTGCACCAGGCCGTCCCGCAGATAATTGCCTATTTGTGTAATGCCCCCCGTGCCGTCGTAGTTGAGGTTCTGGGCGAGCATGTAATTATTGGCCACCGCGCTGAGGAGTTTCCCCCAGCCGTAACTGTCGTTGCCGCTCACCCGGCGCTGCCCCCAGGCGATATTCCAGTCCCATTTAAGGCAGGCTTTGAGCCGGTTCATGTCCCCCTTGAAGGCCTTCTGGGGCAAGACCGGGGGCAAAATGGAGGATAGCGTGTATTGCAGGGTAAAGCCGGTCCCTTGGGCCAGGCGCATCTGCCCGTTGTAGGGACCGTTGGTGAAAGCGGGGTTGTCCCGCTCGATCTGGCTGGTGGCCAGACCTTTGCTGGTGGTGTATTTCTGGTTGGAAGAGAACACGGTGGGGTCATCGGTGCCCAACGTCTGCTGCAAATGCGCCTGCTGATGGGGAAACAGGGCGAACAGGGTGGTATTTTCCGAGGCCGCGCCTCCTGACCCCACATTTACCAGGTTGTAGCTGAACGTGCCGGTGACGTTGTTGGGGGCGGTGGCGGCGGCATTGTAGGCCGGTTGGAACATCGTGCCCCATTTATGTTCGGGCGTGCCCGGGGCGCCGGTGTTGCCCGGGCGTTTGAAGGCGTAGGTCTTGAACTGGCTCACCAGTTGGGCCAGGGTCTTGCCGGTATTGGCCAAATTTTGCGGCAACGCGGCCACCACGATGTAGGGACGGTGGTTCGGGTCGTTGTATGCGGCGCCGGTGACAAAAAGATTGAGACTGCGGCCGATGCGCATCCAGGTGAAATGGGTCCCAGGCGGCCCGAACGCGGCATAGTTGCGGCCGTTGATGGTGAAGGCCACGGCATTGGCCGCAGCTCCCGCGGATTGGGTGCCGGTTCCCCCGTTTCCGGCCCAGTTGGTATCCACCGCCGTCGGGGTATCAAAGTTGGGCGGCAGATATAATATTGGAGCAGGGGTGTTGCCGACTCCGTCCT
Source organism: uncultured Desulfobacterales bacterium (assembly GCA_964618815.1). GTDB lineage: Bacteria > Desulfobacterota > Desulfobaccia > Desulfobaccales > 0-14-0-80-60-11 > CAZUBT01. The sequence continues at coordinate 104,589 of CAZUBT010000001.1, forward strand.
GGGTGGCCTGGAGCATGGGATAATTGGCGCTTTCCGGATAACCGGGATATCCCGGTTTCTCCGTAGGTCCCGGAAAACCGTCGGGATACTCGATCCACAAATAAGGCGCGCCCCGGGCCGCGGTAGCCCGCAGTCTGGGCTTGCCGGTGGCGGCCTGGTCCGGAGGCGTGTCTTTATAGAGCGTGTCGTAGGTCATGGCCCAGGTGCTGTATTCCGTGACCATCACCCGGGGTTGACTCTCGAAGTCCGCCGGATAAATCAAGGCATCCACCCCAAAGGGTCCGTTGGCGATGCCCACGCCCACCCAGACTTCCCGGAAGTCGCGGGTCACGCCGGGGCTGAGCCATTCGTCGGGCCGCAGGGCCGGTCCTTGATTGAGAGGCGTCAGGAAATCGTATTTATAGTACCACTGCCGGCAGGCCACCCCGGTGAAGGTGGAGAGCACCGCCAACGGGCCCGGGGTCAGGCGGTTCATCTGCACCTGGGAGGGTTGGGCGCTCCATTTGAAGATGAGCGAGGTCCACCAGTCCGCGGTCTGGATGGCGCCGTTGGCCCCCACCAGGGAGGCTTTCACCCCCGGGGGTTGGGGTTCCGCGGTCTTGGGCGTCGGAATGCCCGGAGGGATTCCCAACCGGTAGTTCCCCGAGCACACGGGGATGACTTGCCCGGCGGCCGCCGTGTTCCACATCAGAGTGGCCAGAAGTGTTAATAGGGTTATACAAGTTGTCAACTTTCTTGACACGCTGAGGTGTTGCATTTAGACATACCTCCATTCCTAACCCGGACAAGCCGGAACCAAAAACCTTCAAAGATTTACCACAAAGGCACAAAGGACACCAAGGAACACCAAGAAATATTTTTCTCTTTGTGAACCTTTGTGTTCTTTGTGTCTTGGTGGTTAACTTTCTTCCTACCGAACACGGAAAAGCCGGAACCAAAAGGTTTTTAGCTAATTTTTTGCCAGAAAAAGCACGAATCCTAGAAATAAGTTCCTAAAAGAAACGAGTAGTCCTTGCGGTTTTCGGGTTGAGGTCCGATTCAGAGCTAATGGCCCTTTCCTGGCAAGGCCACCCGCCCATTGCAGATTCCCCTCCTGAGACTTTTAGAGCGGGGTCAAGAATATTGTATGCAAGTTGTTTGCCTTTATAAGTTATAAAGCTTCTCATAATTATTGGGAAATTGCCATATCGGGCCGACTCAGGTAAAATCCCCTAAGATATTTTTCCTGGGTGGATATTTTTAGGGCTGGGAAAGGAGAGATGCCCATGCGGCGTGAACGTCCGGAGAGAGATAACTATCGCCACCTTCTGGAGCGCCTGAAGACCTGCTTTCCGGTCCCGGTGTCCAATCCCGTCATGGACGGCTATTTCGTGCACACCGTGTCCCGGTTCTTAGATAAGGTGGACGATCTGAAATCCGCCGCGCCCCTCCTGGGACTGGGTGGGGGGAAAAGCTATGAAAATAGCCAGGGCGAAGGCTTCCCGGAGGGTATGAGTTCCGTGGAGGAGGTCACCGCCCTCTTGGTGGATTACTGCCGGGGCATGAAGGTCTGGGCCCACCCCAACGCCCAGGTGAACGTCATTCCCCCCACCACCATCCCCAGCATCACCGCGTTCATGGCCGCGGCCATTTACAACCCCAATATCATCTGGGACGAATACTCGGCCCGGTTCGCGGAGGCGGAGATTCAGGCGGTAGCCATGCTCTCGGACCTCATCGGCTACGACCCCCGGCGCTCCGGGGGCATCTTTACCTTCAGCGGCACCGGCACCATTCTCTATGGCTGCAAGGTGGGCCTGGAAAAGATTTTTGACGGCCGGGCCATGGAGGAGGGCATTCGGGAAGACGTGAAGATCGTGGCCTCCTCGGCCTCCCACTACGCCCGCCTCAATGTCGCGGCTTGGCTGGGTCTGGGCATGAAAAACCTGGTCACCATCCCCGCGGACCGGAACAACCAGATGTCCTTGATGGATTTGGAGGATTATTTGCGACAGGCGTTTAAAAATGGGGAAAAGATTGCGGTGATTATTGCCACCCTGGGGACCACCGACGCCTTCGGCATCGACGATCTGGACGCCATTGTGCGGTTGCGGGATAAACTGACCCGGGAATACGCCTTGACCCACCCGCCCCACATCCACGCGGACGCGGTCATCGGCTGGGTGTGGTCCGTGTTCCGGGATTATGACTTCGCGGCCAACCCGTTAGGGTTCCACGCCCGGACCTTGCGGTCCTTAAAGGTTTCCCTGGAACGCCTGGGCAACCTGGGGGACGCGGACTCCCTGGGCGTCGATTTTCACAAGACCGGCTACGCCCCTTATCTCTCCAGCGCCTTTCTGGTGAAGGACCGCGGCGACCTGACCCTGCTTTCCCGACAGCCCGACGAGATGCCCTATCTCTACCAGTTCGGGGCTTACCATCCCGGCATCTACACCCTGGAGTGCTCCCGCCCCGGCTCCGGCGCGCTGGCGGCATACGCCAACCTCCGCCTCCTGGGGAAACAGGGCTACCGGGCGCTCATCGGCCATGCCGTGGAAATGGCGGAGATGCTCAGGGAAAAGCTGGAGGATTACCCCTGCACCCAGGTGCTAAATGATGGCAATTTCGGCCCCGTCACCCTCTTCAGGGTCTATCCCGACGGGGTGGACCCGGAGAAGGCTTTCCGGCGGGAGATCCGGGACCCTGCCTACCGGGAGCAACTGGAGGCCCACAACGCCTACAACCGGCGCATCTTCGACCTCACCCACGACCGGGCCATGCAGGGGCAAGGGGTGCTGCTGTCCTGGACCGACGCATACCGTCATGCGGATTACGGCGGGGAGGAGGCGCCGCCCATCGCGGCCTTGAAATCCTTCATCCTCAGTCCCTGGACGGACCTGGCTGCGGTGGAGTTAGTGGCCCGCCAGGTCCTGGAGGCCAGGGAGCAGGCAGAAAAAAGCGGCTAACCGCGTGACGGCTATGAAGTAGTAACCAGTAATCAGTAATCAGTGGTTACTGGTTACTGGTTAATTTTGAGTTTCGGGTTAAAAAGAGTTCTTCAAATCCTGGAGATGACGGAAAACAGCCGAAAAATAACGAAACCGTGCCGATAAGGATTCTTCAGTGAGATTTTCGAAGGACCTTGGTGTTCTTAGCGCCTTTGTGGTTTATTTTTTGTCGGTCAAAAAATCCACCAGAGCCTGCATCTCTCCGGGACGCACATACGCGTAGCTGGGCATTTTGGCTTGCGGGTGGCGCCGCCGGGGTTGGGCCAGGGTTTCCTGCAATTCAGCGGGAGTCAAACGGCTGCCCACGCCGTCCAGCCGGGAAGCCGCGGCGCCCCCCGCGCCGTTTAAGGCGTGGCAGGCGAAACAGCCCAGGCGCCGGGCCAGGTCCGGGCCGGAAATCTCCGGCGGCGGGGCCGAGGTGCAGGCCGCGATCAGGGCCAGCCCCAATAATTGTAGGGTGCGCACTGCGCACCATCTATCCGTGCGTTTGGCGCGCCGTTCTTCTTTCCCGGTCCTCAAGGCTTGCCTTCAACCTCTTGGATCATTTTTTCCAACTGGGCCTTTTCCGGATGGTCAGGGTTCAGGGCCAGGGCCTTTTTAAACAACGGGGCCGACTTGGCTTTGTCCCCCCGGTAGTAATAGGTGGTCCCCAGATTAATCATGGCCACCCAATACTTGGGGTCGATGTCCATGGATTTTTGAAACGCCTCGATCTCTTTGGCCTGAAACTCCGGATTGCGCAGTTGCTGGAACTTGAAGCGGTAGGCCATGCCCATCATGTTGTAAGCCGCGGCGGCCTTGGGTTCCACCTTGATGGCCTTTTCGTAGGAGGCGATGGCCTGGTCATACTGCTGCTGCTGAAAATGGACGAAGCCTTCCTGGAGGTATTTCTCCGCGCTGTCGCCGCCGCCGCAGCCCGCCATGACCGCCAGGATGGTTAAAACCAGAAAGAATCTTCCCATAACGCCTCCGGTTGCTGGAAAAAAAAGTTTTCGGTTTTCAGTCGTTCATGAGCCTTGGGCTCACCCGTAAATCATGAAAAGTGGCAAATATTGATGGTGCGTGGAACGCACCCTACAAAGGCGGGCACGGAGGCACGCCCCACGAACTTGAAACTTGAAACTCGAAACTTTTCAAGGCAGAAAAATGTAGGGTGGGCACTGCCCACCATTCCTCTGCTTAAAGATCAGTTCCAAGAGACGACAACAAGGCCGGCAATTCCTTCATGTGGGATGGGTCCCCCGGGGGCGTGCCGGGAGCAGTGAGGGAATTGGCAATCACTCCCTGGGCCGCCAGGGCGTGCTTAATTAACGCCGCGGGGGCCTTGCGGCAGAGTCGCGCGAGGTGCAAGAGTTGCCGGGTGAGACCGAAAAGCGCCACCCGGCCCTCGGGGTCATCGGCCATCTCCTCGGGATGAAGACAGGCCCGGGTTCCCTGTCGCCAAAAGTGGGGGAGCAACTGGGCCCCCGCGGATACCACCCCCCAGCCCCCGGGGCGGGTCAGAAAATTGACTTCGTCGGCTTCGTAAAACACCAGGCCCGGCCGGCGGGCCGCAGCGTGATGATAATTGAGGAAACGGCGCATCTCCCCCCGGTATATGAGGCCCGCGATGGGGGCCAGGCCGGCCAGTTTCTTGAATACCTGGGTCCGAAGATTGTGGTGTTTGAACAAGGCCGCCCGGCGCCGCACCACCTCCGGGAAGTTGAGTAGGATCAGCGGCAGGTGGATGTCTTGAAGCAGTGCCTGATAAGCCTGGGGCAGCCCCCGGTTGCCGTGGTACCACAGAGGCAGGTCCGTCAGAAAGACCGGGGCGGCGGACTTCCGGCCGCGAGACTCCTTGAGGACGGCCTCCGCCAACTCCCGGGTGGTCTCCGGGGTATGGCCGGTGATGCAGAAAAACACCGGAACCGGGCCGGCTTGGGCCAGGACCTGAGACAGCAGTTCCAGTCGGGTGGCCGGGGGCAGATCCAGGCCCTCGCCCGCCAGGGGGCTGCCCGCCATCAGGCCGTCGGCCAGGGGCGCCACCCGGGCCAGCAAGCGGCTAAGGCTTTCCCGGTCCAGCCGCCCGTCGGCGGACAGGGGCGTGACCAAATCGATGATCAGCCCTTCGGGAGGGGAGGGGGGATGGGCCGCAGGAGGCATAGTCAATTCTAGAACAATTGCCCCCCCCGGTGTCAAGGAGAAATCATGCTGCACGGGAGCCCTCTGGTCTGAAAAGTTCAAGGTTCAAAGTTCAAAGTTGATGAATTCGTAAAAAGTCAATTTAGGTCAATTATCTGAAATAATTTGAAAT
>CAZUBT010000002.1:0-89735 GCA_964618815.1 uncultured Desulfobacterales bacterium
ATACCCAGGTGGACCTGGAGAAGGTGGAACAAGCCTTGACCACCTTCCTGCTGCCGATGGCGGTGGCGGCCGCCAAGGCCCCCCGGACCCAGCCGGCCTGAACCGCGCCGGTCTTAAGGCGGTCCCGTCCCTTGGGGCGGGGAAAGTTACTCTTGGCTGACCATTCGGGGTAGCCGGGCAGAGGGAGGTTAACGCCCGCCGGGACCAGGGACTCCCGGAAGGTCATCACGCCAGCCGGAGCCCCCTACCGTTACCAAACTGTCACCCCTGGCTCACGGGTCTTCCACCGATATGGACTTCAATCTCTGGGGGGAAAATCCCCTGTGCCTGCCCCCGCCACCCCTGGAAAACCCTCCCGGTGACTCTTCTTCCGGTCCCGGCGGGGGCATTTCTCCCTTTGGTTTCTGCAACCTTTCCCCCGGTTGCTCCCGGGTAAAGTTGCCGCTTCCACTCTTAAGTAAGCCCGTACTCTTTTCGCCGTGGGGGAAGGCTTCAGGCTTCCTGGGGAATGCGGCGTCGCCCGGCCTTGGCGGGGTGGAGGCGCTTACGTCCGCGGGGGCCGGCGTCAGGCCACCGGCTTCGGTCGGCAAATTCGCCCCATGCTTGAATTCATTCGCCAGTTGGTCCAGGGTGAAGTCGTAGCCCTCGCGCTTAATAAAGGCCATGAGTTCATCGCCATTGTCAAAAGCTTGAGCCTGCTTCTCAAACGCCGCGTCAATCTGCAACCGCTGGACAAATTCTCCTAAAGTTTTCATAGGCGTTTCCTTGACATATCATATCGGCACGGCGGGGGCGGGGCATGATTTTTTCTCGGTTGATTCGGCCCACGCTAACCCTCCTGATACGAAAAGTTCCTCAGCACAGGTTGAAAACCTGTGCCACCATATCTTTTCATGTTTTAGGGGTGAGCCAAAGGCTCATGAATGACTGTTTTAAAAAGCGATTCGCAACAAAAGTCATTCTGAGCACAGCGAAGAATCTATTAAAATTGAGGAGATCCTTCACTCCGTTCAGGATGACAGGGAAAACCCGCTTTGAAATTGATAGTATGACAGCCTTTGCTGACAGCTGATAGCTGACAGCTTATAATCTCAGGAGATTTTGTAATCATGGGTTCTTATAGGGTTGCGGTAGTCGGGGCCACCGGCGCGGTGGGGCAGCAGATGGTGGCCTGTTTGGAAGAGAGAAATTTTCCGGTGGCGGAGCTGGTGCCGTTGGCGTCGGAGCGCTCCATCGGCCACACCGTGTCTTTTAAAGGCCGGGAGATCCTGGTGCAGGTGTTGTCGAAGGACTCTTTTGACGGGGTAGAGATTGCCCTGTTCTCCGCCGGGGGCGGCATCAGCAAGGAATACGGCCCCATCGCCGCCCGGGCCGGCGCCGTGGTGGTGGACAACTCCAGCGCCTGGCGCATGGACCCGGAGGTCCCCCTGGTGGTCCCGGAGGTCAATCCCCAGGCTATCGCCGATTATAAGCGGAAAGGCATCATTGCCAACCCCAACTGCTCCACCATCCAGATGGTGGTGGTCTTGAAACCCATCCACGACGCGGCCCGCATCAAGCGGGTGGTGGTGTCCACTTATCAGGCGGTGTCCGGCACCGGCCAGAAGGCGGTGGATGAACTGTCGGCCCAGGTGCGGGCGTTGTTCTGTCACCAGGAGATCGTGAAAAAGGTCTATCCCCACCGCATCGCGTTCAATGTCTTCCCCCACATCGACGTGTTCCTGGAAAACGGCTACACCAAGGAAGAGATGAAGATGGTCCTGGAGACCAAAAAGATCATGGGGGACGAATCCATCGAGGTCACGGCCACCACGGCGCGAGTGCCGGTGTTCTACGGACACTCAGAGTCGGTTAATATCGAGACTGAGCGCAAGCTCACCGTCCAGGAGGCCCGGAAGCTTCTGGCCGACGCGCCGGGGGTGAAGGTGGTGGATGATCCGGCCAACGCCCAGTATCCCATGCCCCTGGACGCGGCCGGCCAGGACCTCACCCTGGTGGGGCGCATCCGGGAGGATTTCACCATTCCCAACGGCTTGAACTTATGGGTAGTGGCGGACAACCTCCGTAAAGGCGCGGCCACCAACGCGGTGCAGATCGCGGAGATTCTGATTAGGGATTATTTGAAGTAGCAGTTGTTAGTTGGTAGTTGGTAGTTGGTAGTTGTTAGTTGGTAGTTGGTTATCCTTTTTCGGTTTTTCTATATAGCCACAATAGCATTGTTAAACTAAAATCTAACACCTGAAAACTAACAACTAACACCTGAAAACTAACAACTAACACCTGAAAACTAACAACTAACAACTAACAACTAATAATGCGCATCATCGCCGGCTCCCTGAAAGGCCGCCCCCTGGCCCCGGTCAAAGGCCGCATCCGGCCCACCGCGGCTAAGGTGCGGGAGGCCATCTTTAATATAATCGGGGAGGCCGTCCGGGAGGCCCGGGTGCTGGACCTGTTCGCCGGCACCGGCGCTTTGGGGATCGAAGCCCTGAGCCGGGGAGCCCGGGACGCGGTGTTCGTGGAGGAGGACTCTCCGGCCCTGCAGGTGCTGCGCCGCAACCTGGAAACCCTGGGACTGGAGGATCGTTCCCGGGTATTGCCTTTGTCGGTCAATGCCGCGCTGAAGAAATTGGCCGCCCAGGGAGAAGCCTTCGCGCTGGTGTTTCTGGACCCGCCTTACGGCCAGGACGCGGCCGCGGCCGCCTTGCGCACCCTGGCAGGGTCCCCCCTGCTTCAGGTCCAGGCCTGGGTGGTGGCGGAACACAGCCGCCGGGAGACTCTGCCGGAGGCCATAGATTCCCTGGCGCTCTACCGGTTAAGGCGCTATGGCGATACCCAGGTGGCTGTTTATCTGACCGGAGAACAATCCGAAATACAGGAGGGCACTTAATCTATGCCCGATATAGCAGTATATCCCGGGTCCTTCGACCCCATCACCAACGGCCACCTGGACCTGATTCAGCGGGCCTTGAAGATCTTTGATCGGATCATCGTGGCCGTGGCGAAAAATCCGGTGAAAAAGCCGCTGTTCACCATTGAAGAGCGCATGGAGATGATTCGCGTCTCCCTCCAGGACCACCCCCAGGTCAGTTGCGACACCTTTGACGGCCTCCTGGTGAAATATGCCATCAGCCGGAACGCCCGGGCTGTTCTCCGGGGACTAAGGGCGGTGACGGATTTTGAATACGAATTCCAACTGGCCATGATGAACCGGCGCCTGGAGCCGGAACTGGAAACCGTGTTTTTGATGACCGGGCTCCGCTGGGTCTTTTTAAGCTCCAGCATCCTCAAGGAAGCCGCGTACCACGGCGGCGACATCCAAGGCATGGTGCCGGAGATCGTCTTTGAGATGTTGAAGAAGAAATTCGCTTTGCTAAAGGGGTAACGACTTGCGCATCTGCGTCATCGACGGCCAAGGAGGCGGCATCGGCGCGGCCCTCATCAAGCGCCTGAAAGAGGTCTATCAGGAAGAGCACGAAGTCATCGCCCTGGGGACCAACGCGGTGGCCACCGCGCAGATGATGAAGGCCCGGGCCAATCGGGGGGCCAGCGGGGAAAACGCCATTGTCCGCACCGTGCCCAGCGCGGACGTCATCCTGGGGTGCCTGTCCATCGTCTTGGCCAACGCCATGATGGGGGAAGTAACGCCCCGCATGGCCGAGGCCATCGCGTCGGCCCCGGCCCCCAAAATTCTCTTGCCACTGACCCAGGAGCGGGTGGAAATCGTCGGGCTGACTCCCGAACCCCTGCCCCACCTGGTGGATAAGATCGTCAGTCACCGGCTTAAGGAGATATTGAGACATGTGTGAAGCAACCGCGTACCTGCTGAAAAACGGCAAAGAAGAGCTGCTCCTCCAGGATGTGGACACCATCGAACCCGACGGCGACAACCTGCGCATCGTCAGCATCTTCGGGGAGCAGAAAACCCTCAAAGCCTCCATCCACAGCCTCAACCTGGTGAATCACAAGGTGATTTTGGTGGAAAAATAAGGCAGTGACCAGTGACCAGTAATCAGTGATCAGTAATCAGTAATCAGTAATCAGTGGCTGGTGACTGAGGGCTGGTGAACCTGCTAAGGAGTTTTTCTTCTCGTTCCCAAGCTCCAGCTTGGGAACGCCAATTTTGGCCGAAGCTCTTGCTTCGGCAATGTGGGTGATGTTGCCGTCAACGATTGAGACAATAGACCGCCCATCTTGGAAAACAGCATCTGTTGCTCGAAAGGCGTCGGCCCATGGCCCGGCGCCTTTTTTGTCTGAGAAGGGATGAGCAGCAGCCTGCTGCAGTTCTTTCGGAAAGGAGCGGTGTGCGCCCCCCGTGTGACGCTTCGAGCTCCACGGCGTTTTCTCATTGATTTTTCATGGAAATTCGCCAGAAGTTTGCGGGTCATTAACTTTTACCGTAAAATTATTAAGAAATTATCTTTTCCAAGGGAGTTAGGAGCGATGCTCAGGTCCAAGCGAGTCACATTGGTATTGTCGGCGGGCTTACTGGTAGCCTGTCTATTTGCGGCTATCGCCCTGGAAGCCGCCAACACCACCACCCCTCTGAAATTTAGGGGCATTTGCTACAGCCCCTTTCGGACCGGGCAGACCCCCGCCGGGGGGCCTTACCCCACCACCAAACAGATCGGTGAGGACCTCAAGCTCCTTAAGGGAGTTACTTTTAATATCCTCACCTTCTCCTGCAAGGATACCTTGGGGCAAATTCCCAAGATGGCCGGCGCCCAAAAGCTCACGGTGATTCTGGGAATCTGGCTGGGCCGGGACCTGGCGGAAAATCAGGCAGAGATCGCCCGAGGCATCAAAGCCGCCAAAAACGCGTCTGTAGCCGGGGTGATGGTGGGGTCCGAGGTCCTGTTGCGGGATGATTTGACGGAAAGCCAATTGATCGAATACATCAACCAGGTAAAAAGCCAGGTGAAGGCGCCGGTGGGCGCCGCCGAGACCTGGAGCAACTGGCTCAATCATCCCAATCTGGCAGCCGCCGCGGATTTTCTCCTGGTGAATATTTATCCCTATTGGGAAAGCCAGCCCATTGCCGTCGCCGCGGCTTATGTGATCTCCCGTTATCAGCAGGTGGCGGACGCCAATCCGGGCAAGGCGGCGATCATCGGCGAGACCGGCTGGCCCACTGCGGGGGAAACCCAAGGCCCGGCGGTACCGGGAGAGGCGCAGCAGGTCCAGTTCCTCCGGGATTTTGTGCCGATGGCTCTTGAACAGGATATTCCCTTCTTCCTGTTCTCCGCCTTTGATGAGCCCTGGAAAACCCCGGCCACCGGCAAAGAGGTGGAGTCCCATTGGGGGATCTTTACCGTCAACCGGACTCTGAAGCCGGAAGTCGCCGCGCTCATAGCCGCGCCGCCTTACGGGGTAGATATCCGCGCCGCTCTGAACGCAGGGGCCCGCGCCTGGAGCAAAATCGCCTTGGCCGGCTATGCCTATGGCGCCGACCAGGCTAAGCACCGCATCGTGGCTTATTGCAAAACCGATCACTGGTACGTGCAACCCTTCCGCAACAAACCCTTTACAAGCATCGCCAAAGGCGGCAACTGGAGCAGCAAAACCCACCTGGGAGACATCTACGGCGCGTTGCTGGTGACCAACGATTATCTTCCCGATGACCAAATTTACGTCCAGGACCTCTCGCAGTTGGTGGACGGCGTGAAGGTCATGGCTGCCTCGGAAAGGCTGGCCAAGGATTATCTCTCCCCTCCCCTCCCACGGCTTTTTGGAGGGAAATAGCATTAGCCAATTGGTCGGTAAGGCGGACCTTGGCACCATATCTGGAAGAGTCGCTTTGGGGGAAGGAATGTTAGCGGGCGGGCGCCCCCTGACAATCCTTCTCCCAATCCCCTATATTACTTGGTATTAAAAAGGGCACGGCAAGCCGTGCCCCTACCAAACCTGGCGCCTGGTTATTGATAGCTGAAAGCTGACAGCTAACTGCTTACTTCACCTTTGTCCACTTGCCGTTTTTGACCTCCAGGAGGTACAGCGCGCCTTTGACGCAGTCATTGGTCTTGTTGAAGCTAAGTTTGCCGGTGACCCCGTCGAAGTCTTTCACTTCCTTCAGGAATTTTTGCACCCCTTCGCTGGTGGGGCCGTATTTTTTCATGCCCTCCAGGAGCATGGAGGTGGAATCGTAGGTGAGGGACGCGAACATGATGTTCACCGGGTCGTTATTTTTCTTGGCCAGTTCATAATAGCGCTGCTTAAATTCTTTATTCTTGGGGGTATCATAGTCTTCGTCATATTCGCTGGCAATGACGTGGCCTTCCGCGGCCTTGCCGGCCAGTTCGATATAGACCTGGTCCATGTCGCCATAGACCCCGAGAATCTTCTGGTTCATGCCCAACTGCCGGGCCTGGGCCGCGGCGGGCGCGGTCTCCTGGGTATAGCCGGGGATGAACAGGATGTCCGGCTTGGCGGCATTGATCTTGGTGAGCTGGGCCTTAAAATCCCGGCTGCCCCGCATGAAGGACTCCGTGGCCACCACCTTGATCCCCGCCTTTTCAAAGTCTTTGCTGAACAGGTCGGCGCAGCCTTTGCCGTAGGGTTCATTGGAGAACAGGATGCCCACGCTCTTGGGCTTCCAGTTCTTGGCCACATAATCGGTGAGTTCCCTGGACTGCTGGTCGATGCGGGAGCAGGCTCGGGACACGAATGCACCCATGCCGCTCACCTTGGGAGAGGTGGCGGTGGGGGTGATACAGATTGTCTTGGCGGCTTCCGCGGTGGGACCCGCGGCCAGGACGCCGCCGGAGGTCATGGGACCCACGATGGCCACCACTTTGTCCACATTGATCAGTTTCTGCACGGCATTGACGCACGCGGTGGGGGAGTCTTTCTCATCTTCAAAGATCACTTCCACCTTTTGGCCCTTGATGCCGCCGGCCTTGTTGACGTCTTCCACAGCCAGTTCCACCCCGCGTTTGGAGGGGATGCCGTGCTCCGCGCCCACGGAAAGCCGGAGCACCGAGCCGATCTTGATGGGCCCGTCCGCGGCAATGGCCGATGGGGCAATCAGCATAGCAACTACGCCGGCCAACATTAATACCCGACTAAAACGTCTCATTTTCCAAACCTCCTTGGGATATTAACTTTTAAGATTATTTCCTTTTGCTGATAATCCTGGTCTTTTTAACCGAAAACCGAAAACCGAAAACGGTATTATCCGCGGTTCCTACCCCACTTCCTTCAAAATAATCCGGGCATTGATTCCCAGGTGGTCCTGCAAATACCGCCTAGCCTGGCGGCAGAGGCACTCCAGGGTCTTGACTTCGTCGGAGAATACCACGTCATCCACGGTAAGTTCAATATTTAAAACTTCCAGGCCCTCTTCCGAAACCACCTGCCAGCGGCACTGGGGCGCGTGGCCCCTTAGAATCTCCTGGAGCAGGCGGCCGATCTGGTCCGGGTGCACCTTGATGCCCCCTACGGAAAAGATGGCGTCCACCCGCCCCTTGATGCCCTCCAGGCGCACCAGGGTGCGGCCGCAGGGGCAAGGCTCCGGTAAGAGTGAGGTCAGGTCGCCGCTTCGAAACCGCACTAAGGGGAAGGCCACGGCGCTCAGGGTGGTGATCGCCAGTTCCCCGGGAACGCCGGGGGGCTGGGGCGCGCCGGTTTCCGGGTGGATGATTTCCGGCAAGAAATGGTCTTCGGAGAAGTGCAGCCCGCCGTCGGCCCCGCAGCTAAAGGCCAGGCCCGGCCCCATGACCTCGGTGATGCCGTACGCGGTGGCTATGCGGATCTGAAATCCCTCCTCAATCTCCCGGCGCGCCTCCGGGGGCAGGGGCGCGGCCACCAACAGGGCCTGCCTTAAGCTCAACTCTGCAGGGGACAGGTCCATGCGGGCCATCACCGTGAGCAGGTGCCGGGCCAGGGGGGGCGTGGTGACCAGGACCGAGGTCTTGTAATCCCGCATCACCATGAGTTCCTTGGCGTAATTCAGGGTGGCCGCGGGAATCACCGACGCGCCCAGGTATTCCGCTCCGGACTGGAGGTCCCGGCGCCAGTTGGCCAGCCCCGGCGGCAGGATGAGCTGCACGATGTCTTCCCGGGAGATCCCCGCGGCGGTGTACAGGCGGGCCAGGAGTTCCAGCCAGAGCCGCACGTCCTGGGCGGTGTAGCCCACCACCAGGGGCCGCTCCGTGGTGCCCGGAGACGACAGGATGCGCACGATGTCCCGCAAAGGCACCGCGAAGATGCCGTAAGGATAATTCTCCGACAGGTCCTCCCGGGTCGTGAAGGGCAGCCGCCTCAGGTCTTGTAAATCCCGGATGGCTTCCAGGCGCAAGCCTGCCCGGTCGAACTGGCGGCGGTAGAATTTCACCTGCCGGTAGGCCCGGGTGAGGGTGCTCTGGAGGCGCTCCAACTGCAAAAGCTCCAGCTCTTCCCGGGGCATGGCCTCAAATTCGGGATGACGCACGGCTCTTACCTCCCTTTTATCTCAAGCAAAGACGCATAATACCGTTTTCGGTTATCGGTTTTCGGTTTTCGGTTAAAAAGACCAGGATTATCAGCAAGTTGAAACTTAAGTTTGTTGCATTGGAAACAGAACTTGGTATAACTACTACTCAGGGCATAAAATATGTTGCGTTGATGTAGGGGCGGGTTTAAAACCCGCCCCTACGTTGCCCATAACCGATGCAACACAATTAATGCTCCGAGTACTATCTCACGCCAAGACGCAAAGACGCGTTATTGATATCTTTTAAGTTTTTACCGAAGACCGAAAACCGTTCTTCTACCTGCCTTCGGTGAATTCCTTGTAATCCCGGCCCAGGTAAGCCCGGGTCACCTGGCGGTCCTGGAGCAGGTCTTGAGCGCTGCCGGTCAGGATAATCCGCCCGGTTTCCATGACATAGGCCCGATCCGCCACCTTCAGCGCAGCCCGGGCGTTCTGTTCCACTAAGAGAATGGTCATGCCTTCCCGGCGTAATTGCCCCAGGGTGGCCAGGATGTCCTCCACCACCAGGGGGGCCAGACCCAGGGAAGGCTCATCCAGGAGCAGCAGCCGGGGCCGGGCCATCAGGGCCCGGGCGATGGCCAGCATCTGCTGCTCCCCGCCGCTCAAGGTCCCCGCCTTTTGCCCTAAGCGCTCTTTCAAGCGGGGAAACAAGTCATAGACCTTCTCCAGGTCTCCGGCAATCTCCGCTTTGGCCCCCCGGCGGTGACGCAGATACGCGCCCAATTCCAGGTTTTCCGCCACGGTCATGGGCGCGAAGAGCTGGCGGCCTTCGGGCGCCTGGGAGACCCCCAGGGCCACAATGGCTTCCGGGGCCAGGCCGCCGATATTTTTCCCTTGAAAGCGCACCTCCCCCTCCAGGCGCACCATCCCGCAGATGGCGTTCAGCAGGGTGGTCTTGCCCGCGCCGTTGGCGCCGATCAACGCTACTACCTCTCCCTCTTTCACATGGCAGGTTACCCCGCTAAGGGCCAGGACGGAGCCATAATAGGCGTGGAGGTTTCTGATTGTAAGCATTGTTAAGTAGCCAGTAGCCAGTGGTAGCCGCAGGCTTTACCCTGCGTCAGTCATGTAGGGCACGCCTTGCGCGCCATAATTGGTGCGTAAGACGCACCCTACGGACTGGATGCCTATAGTTAGAGCTCCCTGTCTCGAAAGTCAATTTCTCGCAATGCCATAGTCTCCATGAGGCTCTCTTCTGACCCAAAAAGTGACAAAGCATTTATGTTATAACCGTCCAGTAGTCTCAGAACCTTCAATCTTTCAGAAGAAGGAATATTGAACTTCCATAATACATCTTGATTTAGATCACAGCAGACAAGAGCTTCTCCGTGTGGTGCATATCTCCACTCATTTTCGTCGATGCAGACCGTATATTGACTCTGTTGAATAAAATGCCGTCGATCGGTCCTAACATAAGGCCCAAACCTGTGAATATATGGTTTATCATTACCCCCGCTTTTTACTCCGCTTATTGACTCCAAGAAAACGTAAATAGATACATATTTATCGCACTGTAAAGCACGTCTGAATGCAAAGTAGGCCGCGACGTATGGTGAGATGGTCCAGTCAATCAATGGAGATGGAAAACCATAATGACGGAGATATACCATGTAGCTATATGTATTTTGGAACTCTGGAGAGCTATTAAACGCATGTGGTAAAATGGTTTCGTTCTCTCTAAACCAATTGTCGAATCCATGTGGATATGACAATATGTTCCAATTGGCTCCGGTAAAAGACTCAATCTGTGGCTTTACGGCAAAGATCAAGTGGTGATATTCCCTCAACGACATTTTTTCTTGCCCGTTCCGTTCAAGGGTGCTCAATAGCTCCCAAGAATGATTCCCTTGCCCGCGATAAAGGAATTGAGCCGACCAATTTTTCTGAAGGCGCTCGTTTCTGAGTATTTGAAGTTGGTCTTCGAATTTCTCCCAACTATCTAAATTGATTCCTTTCATATTCATATTCGTACCTCTAACCCCCTACGCGAGCGGTTTTGAAAACTCCTTTCTCTTACGTCTGCCAATCTGTACCCAAATACGCCGCGATGACCTCCGGATTTTTTTGAACCGCTCTCGGGGACCCGTCCGCGATGAGCTTGCCGTAGTTAAGCACTGCGATTTCCTCGGCCACCTCCATGGTGAGACTCATGTCGTGTTCCACTAATAAAATGGTGATGCCCTGATCCTTGAGGGCCAGGATCATGTCTTTGAGGCGTTCCGTTTCCACCGCGTCCAGTCCCGAAGCGGGTTCATCCAGGAGCAGCAGGGCGGGTTGCGCGGCCAGGGCCCGGGCGATTTCAAGAAGGCGCTTGAGGCCCAGGGGCAGGATGGCGGCCCGGTGATGCGCCCGGTCCGCCAGGCCCACAAATTCCAGGGCCTCCAAGGCCCGGGCCCGGATGGCCTGTTCTTCCGTGACCGTCCAGGGCAGGCGCAAGGCCCCGGCCAGGATGCCGGCCCGGCTCAGGCGGTGGCGGCCCACCATGACGTTTTCCAGCACCGTCATGCGGTCGAAAAGCTGGACCAACTGAAAGGTGCGGCTGATTCCCCGAGACGCCAGGACATAAGCCGGGCGGCCCTGAATTTCTTCCCCTTCAAATCGGATACTGCCTCCTTGGGGCGTAAGAAACCCGCTGATGAGGTGAAACAGGGTGGTCTTGCCCGCGCCGTTGGGACCGATGATAGCCTTGACCGCGCCCCGGGGCACCGAAAGGCTGACCCGGTCCACGGCCTTGAGGCCGCCGAAAGCCAGGCTCACATCGTGCAGCTCCAGAAGTATGCTATCGGATAATGGCAACATTGATAAAAGATTTACCAAAGAGACACAGAGAGCACAGAGAAGAATAATTGTGTCTGGAAGACACAATTATTCTTAATCGGACATTTCTCTGTGTCCTCTGTGCCTCTGTGGAGAAAAATTGTGCCTCTGTGCTTAAACAATAGTCCCCACTTCCCTCTTAAAACGCCGGAATTCCCACAAATCCATGATCCCCCTGACCAGCCCTTGGGGCAGGAAGATCATCACCACCATGAGGATGCCCCCGAAGATGATGGTCTCATAATCATGGAACACGGTGAGCAGCTCCGGCAGCACCGTGAGCGCCGCGGCCCCCAACAAGGAGCCCCAGATGCTGGCCATGCCGCCCAACACCACCATGGTGACCAGCTTGATGGAAAACATGAAGCCGAAGGAGGAAGGCGCGATAAAGTTGAGGGTGTAGGCATAGAGGCTGCCGGCCAGGGAGGCGTAAAGCGCGCTCCAGATGAAGATGCGCAATTTCACCCGGGCGGTGTCCACCCCCAGGGATTGGGCCGCGGCTTCGCTGTCGTGCAAGGCGCGCAAGGCCCGGCCGGACCGGGAGTTCACCAGGTTGGCGCTGATGAGCAGGATCAGCCACACCGTGAGCCAAATCAAGGCATACATCTTTCTGGGGGTATTCAGGGGCCACCCCAGCAGGGACAGGGAGGGAATCCCCGACAATCCCGAGGGGCCACCGGTCCAGGTCTGGGCCTCATTGAAGATGATATTCAAAATGATGCCGAAGCCCAGGGTGGCCATGGCCAGGTAATAGCCGTGGAGCTTCAGGGCCGGAACGCCGATGAGCCAGGCCGCGGCCCCGCAGATGATTAGGCCCGCGATGAGGGCCAGCCAGGGGTTGACCCCGTAAGTGGCGGTGAGAATCCCGGAGGCGTAAGCCCCGATCCCGAAAAACGCCGCATGACCCAGGGAGATCTGGCCGCCGTAGCCCATGAGGAGATTGAGGCCCACCACCAGCAGGGTGTGGATGCCGATGAAGTTGAGCAGCGTGTAATAGTATTCGTTCTTTAGCCCCAGACCCAGAAGCAGCAGGGTTGCGGCGAACAGGCTCCAGCGGTTGAGGACGCGGCCTTCCTTCACTTGCCGCCTCCCACCAGTCCCTGGGGTCGCAAAAACAGCACCACCAGCAGCAGCAGAAAGGCCACCGCGTCCCGGTAGCCCGAGGAGATCAGCCCCGTGGCCAAGGCCTCCGCCACCCCCAGGACCAGGCCCCCCAGAACCCCGCCCATAAGGCTCCCCAGCCCCCCGATGATGGCCGCGGAAAATCCCTTGAGGCCCAGCATGGTGCCCATGTCATAGACCCCCAGGGTCAGGGGCGCGATGAGGATGCCGGCGCCGGCCCCCAGGGCCGCCGCGAGCCCGAAGGAGAGCTGCACCATGCGCCCCGCGGAAATCCCCACCAGCCGCGCCGCTTTGGTATTGTAGGCGCAGGCCCGCATGGCCTTGCCCATCAGGGTCAGGCGGAAGAAGGCTTCCAGACCCAGGACCAGGGCCGCGGTGATACCCATGACCCAGAGATTTTGGGGTAAAATGGTGGCCGGACCCAGATGGATAGGAACATCCCCTGAAAAGGGCGGCAAGGGGTAGGCGTCTTTGCCCCAGATGAGCATGGCCACCCCTTTGATCAACACCGCGCCCCCCACGGTGATGATGATCAGGGTGATTGGAGCGGGGTCTTTAACGGGGCGCAGAGCCAGGCGCTCAAAGACCAAACCGATGAGGGTCACCATGGCCGCGCCCCCCACCAATGCCAGGGGCAGGGAGGGATACAGGTGATAGATGCTGATGGCGCACAAGGCCCCCAACATCACCATTTCCCCCTGGGCAAAGTTGATGATGGTGGTGGCGTTATAGATAATGCCGAAGCCCAGGGCGATGAGGGCGTAAATCGCGCCGTTGGTCAGGCCGGAGATGAGATATTGCAGCAGGGGGGCGAAGATGTCCAAGGAATGAGAGGAGCCTCCGTGGTTTGGCGGTCAGCTTACCGCTTGCAGCTTACAGCCGCCAGACGGTAGCCGGCATTTTCTATAACTCGAACCACAACCTCAGGGAAACCAGGCGGGTGTCTGAGGCCCCCCGCATTTATAGGGGCACGATTCGCCGTGCCCCCTTGCGGGTTCATAAATGCCGGAATTTTACGAGCGCAGGCTAAAGCCTGCGGCTACGGAAAAAAGGCCCCGGCTAATAGTTTCCAGCCGCCACCAGCCAACTGCTGATTGCTATTTACTGTAAGCTGATGGCTGTAAGCTGTAAGCTCCATCAATCCAGCAGTTTGAAATCCCCCTTCTCGATCTTCACCATCACAAAAGCCTCGGGGGTGAGGCCGTTGTGATCTTCCGGGCTCATATTGAAGATGCCGCTGATGCCCACGTAATTCTTGGTGGTTTCCAGGGCGGCGCGAATTTTCTCCTGGTCGGTCCCGGCCTTTTCCAGGGCCAGGGTAAGCATCTTCAGGGCGTCATAGGCGTATCCCCCGAAGCTGGAGGCCGGGGCCTTGAACTTGGCCTGGTATTTCTCGTCGTAATCCTTACACACGGCCTTTTGGGGGTCGGAATCCGGCAACAGTTTATAGACCACCAGCTTGCCCGCGGGCAAAATGATGCCGTCCCCCGCGTCCCCGGCCAATTCGATGAATTTTTTGGACGCGGCCCCGTGACTCTGAATCAAGGGCAGAGTTAAGCCCAACTGCTTCATATTCTTGGCCACCAGGGCCGGGGCGGGCCCGGTGCCCCAACAGATCACCGTCTTGGCCGGGGTGGTCCGGATTTTGGTGAGCTGCGGGGTCATATCCGAGTCTTTTTCCCCAAAGACTTCCTGGGCCACCACTTCGATGCCGAACTTGGCCGCCTGGGCCAGGAGCTGCTCCTTGCCGGAGACCCCGAAGCCCGTGGACACGGTGAGGATGGCCACCTTGGTCATGCCCTGTTTTTTCAGATACTGGTAGATGCGAGTCACCGCCATCTGGTCCGTCTGGGCCGTCTTGAAGGTCCAAACCCGGTCCTTGGCCGGAGCAGTGATGCCGACGCCCGCGGCGCAGGAAATCAGGGGTAATTTGGCCTTTTGGGTCACCTCCAACACGGTCATGGAGGTATGGGTAAGGCTGGGGCCGATGATGGCCAGAGCCTTGTCCTTTTGCAGCAGCTTTTCCGCATTGAGGCGGGCCTTGGTGACATCGCCCTCGTCGTCGTAAATCACCAGCTTCACCGGACGCCCCTTAATGCCGCCTTTGGCGTTGAGTTCCCCGGCCAGAAGTTCCATGGTTTTGTTTTCCGGATCACCCAGATAAGACGCAGGGCCGGTTATGGAAAAGATGCCCCCGATAACATAAGGTTCCGAAGGTGGAGCCGAACAACCGGCTAAAACCGCCAGAAATCCGGCCAGACCCACAGCCAATACCGCAACCCAAGCTTTGCTCTTCATGCCTGTTCTCCTCCCCGGCTTATAGCCGATAGACTTCTTCACCGCGATAGATGTGAATGCCCTCTTTTAGTAATAAATTGATGGCGTCTTCCAGGTTGTCGAAGCGGAAAATAATCACCGCGTTCTTGCCCGAGTGCTGGACAAAGGCGTACATGTATTCCACATTGATGCCGGCCCGGGCCAGGATTTGCAGGACCGAGCCCAAGCCTCCGGGCTTGTCCGGCACCTCCACCGCCGCCACTTCCGTCTTGCCCACGGTGAAGCCCTTGTCCTTGAGGATCTGCCTGGCCCGGTCGTATTGGTCCACGATGAGGCGCAGGATGCCGAAATCGGTGGTGTCCGCCAGGGACAGGGCCCGGATATTGATCCCCGCCTCTCCCAGGACCCGGGTGACTTCCGCCAGGCGGCCCGCCTTGTTTTCCAAAAATACCGAGATTTGCTCCACCTTCATGAAGTTTCTCCCTTAAAACCGGCGCGGTTAAGAAATCCCTCACGCCAAGGCGCAAACTAGGCCTCAACCCTGGCGCCGGTCGATGACCCGCTTGGCTTTCCCTTCGCTCCGGGGGATGCTGCGGGGCTCCACCAGCTTTACCTTGACGGAGACGGTATAGTAATCCTTGATCCGGCTCTGGATGTTTTTCGCCAGGGTCTGCAGTTGCTTGACTTCATCGGAAAAGGTAGTCTCATCCACCTCCACCTGGACCTCCAGGGTATCCAACTGCCCTTCCCGATCCACGATGAGCTGGTAATGGGGGGCGACCCCAGGGGTTTCCATGAGGACGGCTTCAATCTGAGAGGGAAAGACGTTGACCCCGCGGATGATGAGCATGTCATCGGACCGGCCCTGAACGCGGTTCATCCGGACGATGGTGCGGCCGCATTTGCAGGGCGCGTAATTCAGGGAGGTCAGGTCCCGGGTGCGATAGCGCAGCAGCGGAAAAGCCTCCTTGGTGAGGGTGGTGATGACCAATTCCCCCATCTCTCCCTGGGTGAGCGGCTCCAGGGTGGCCGGGTCCAGGACCTCCGGCAGGAAGTGGTCCTCGAACATGTGCAGCCCCTGCTTGGCTTCGATGCACTCAATGCTCACCCCGGGGCCCATGATTTCGGAAAGGCCATAAATGTCCAGGGCGTCCAAGTGGAGGCGGTTTTCGATCTCGCTGCGCATGCCTTCCGTCCAGGGCTCGGCCCCGAAGATCCCCACTCTGAGCTTGGTCTTGGCTAAGTCCACCCCCATTTCCTGTCCCACCTCTGCCAGGTACAGGGCGAAGGAGGGGGTGCAGCAGAGGACGGTGGGTCCGAAATCCTGGATAAGCATGATTTGTCGGCGGGTCTGCCCGCCGGAGACCGGAATGACCGCGGCTCCCAGCCGCTCGGCCCCGTAGTGAACCCCCAAACCTCCGGTGAACAGGCCATAGCCGTAAGCCACATGGGCGATATCCCCCCGGTGGACGCCGCCTGCGGCCAGGGTCCGGGCCATTAATTCCGCCCAGTTATCGATGTCCCTCTGGGTATAGGCCACCGGGGTGGACTTGCCGGTAGTGCCGGAGGACGCGTGAATCCGCACGATCTGGTCCATGGGGGCGGCAAACAAGCCAAAGGGGTAATTGTCCCGGATATCCTGCTTGGCGGTAAGAGGCAAGAGTTTCAAATCGCCCAGGGTGCGGATATGTTCGGGCTTGACGCCCGATTCCTCCATGCGCCGGCGATAGAAGGGCACCAAGTGATAGACTCGTTCCACCAAGGCCTGCAAGCGCCGCAGTTGTAGGGCCTCCAGATCCACCCGGGGCATGGTTTCGTTCTCGATATCCCGAATCATGAAAAGTCCGACACCTCCGTGGATAGTATTTAAAAAAATTATCACAAGTTAACGTCCCGGGTCAATGGGAAAAGGAGGGGTTGGGGCAGGGGGCGGTGGTGAGCAGTGAGCTTTCAGCTTACAGCAGTCGGCAGGGCTGCAATGGGAACCATTCCGTGTAGCCGCAGGCTTTTCTATGAAAATATTGGGACCGGCGATTCGCCTGTAACCCCTCTTGTTGGCGCAACCCGCTTAAATACACCGCCGGGGGCGGCGGTGCGACAATTTCATGCTTCGTGGTGATCCCCCATGGGTCATGGGACGTTAACCTGCGCTTTTTTCACGGCTTTCAGCGGCCAGCTACCAGGTATCGACTAACAACTAACAACTAACAACTAATAGCTGTAAGCTCCCCTCAATGCAACCACCGGGGCGGCAGCCGCAGCAACCGGCTTTCCCCTGACTGGGACACCACTTCCAGAAGCCCGCAGGCTTGCAAGTTGAGAATGACTTCCTGGCGGAAATCCTGGAAGGTCCGGCATTCGTTATCCCAGAAGGCTTCTCCCCCGCTGGCGATGAGGCAATCAGCCAACTGGGAGGCCAGCGCCGGCGGGAGGGCCTGCGAGTCCGCGCTGATTTTTTGGCGCAAGGCCGCAGCATTAACCCGCAAAAAATAGGAATCCAGAAAATATCGCACCGCCGCGGATTGGCCCCGGTTATGGGCCAACAAGCCGGCCTGTCGCAGTAAATTGAGATATTCCCAGGCAGTTTTGCCGTCAATCTTGAAATGCCGCTGGAAATCCTTGACTCGGAAGTTGCGCCCCTGAGTGGACCGGAGAAATTCCTTTAATCCCAGAGAATCAAGTTTGCGATGGCGGCGGTGGGGCAGCAATTCAGCATGATGGTAGAGCCATTCCTCCAGCCGGTCTTCCCGGATGGCCCGATGCGCCGGGGACGCCGCCGCGGGTTTGACTTGCCGGCCTCCCGGCGGGGGAGTATCAGGGGAGATTAGGGGATAATAGAAGGGAAACCAGCGCTCCAGTTTTCCCGACAAGGCCCGGAACCGATCCAGGGTTACCCGGCCCGCCAGATTAAGGAGCAGGGCTTCCTGGACCCGGTTTTTAGCCAGATACCTCCGGTTGGCGGCGTTTGTGCCGAACCCCGGATTATCCAGGATCACTTCCAGGATCAACCCGGCAATCAGGGCCCGGTCCAGGTTGTCTTCTTCCCATCCATACGGATGGGCCGATCTCTGTTTTGCATACACCGGCCGATTCCCTGGCATAGCCCGTCCCCTGTCATCCTAACCGGGGAGTAAAATACCGTTATCGGTTTCCGGTTATCGGTTTTCGGTTAAAAAGACCAGGATTATCAGCAAATTGAAACTTAAGTTGGTTGCATAGGAAACAGAACTTGATAAAATCCGCTTGTCTGTCAAATACTTATGCAAATGATGGGCCATTTCAATATGTTACTAACATTCAGATATTACAGGCAAAATATTAAGGGAGGTCGATAAGGCCCCGGCCGGGGCTGGGACAATGTCCCGGGACCACTAGACTTTTGGGGCACTGCCGGCCGCGCTTCTATCAGACGCCGAAAATCTGAGGGAGGATAAAGAAGACTGTTTTCGGTTTTCGGTTGGGAATTTCACCGATTACTGGATGCTGTGTCAATTATTTGCTGCACTTGAACAGGAAAAAGGGATGATCATCAATCCCAGGGTTCCTCGCCGTAAAGGGGAATTTTGCAGACCGGGCAGACCGGTTCGCCTCCCAGGGCCGCGCCGATGGCCCGGCAAAAGGCCGGCAGGTCTTCAGGCTTGCGGGAGGTGATGATATTGCCGTCCACCGCCACCTCTACATCCACGAAATTGGCCCCGGCATGAACCAGGTCATCCTTGATGGCAAAAAAGGCGGTGACGGTTTTTCCTTGAATCACCTCTGCGGAGGCCAGCATCCAGCCGCCGTGGCAGATGGCGGCCACCACTTTGCCCTGCAGGGCCGCGTCCCGGACCAGCTTGACCATGGCGGGATAGCGCCGCATGTGATCCGGGGCATAGCCCCCGGGGATGATCACCGCGTCGAATTGCCCGACATTAACTTCCTTAATGGACTTGTCCACCTCTATGGGATAGCCGTATTTGCCGGTATGGACTTTGGCCCGGCCGGGGCCCACCACCACCACCTCCGCTCCCGCGCCCCGAAACCTGAGCAGCGGGTACCAAACCTCCAGCTCCTGATAGAGGTCCTCCACCAGGATGGCAATGCGCTTGCCTTTGAGTTGCATAATTCGCCTCCTTTAACCCCTGGGACAGATGATGCGCGGCGCTCACCCTGCATCAAATTAATCCGTGGCGGCGGGCGCGGAGGCCCGCCCCACCATAGTTTATTCCAACATAACCCCCGGCCCCAAGGCTTCCCCCGCCCTCCGGCGCACCGAGGCCTTGCCGCTGGGCCAGCGCCAGTAAGACCGTTGCCTCAGGAAAGGCATCTTAATCAAGTTCGGAATCCCATTGTCCTGGGGCAGGAGATAGGCCGGGACCCCGATGACGATCTCCGGCTGCCCCACATTCAACCGAAGGCTGCCGTGGAGTTTATCCCACCAGCTAAAGATCACGGAGTAGTTGGAATTGGTCTCCGGCCCCACCGCGGAATGGTGCACCCCGTGCATCCGGGGAGTGACCAGGATTTTATTGATCCGGCGCTCCCATTTTAGGGGAAGTTTGACATTGCTGTGGTGAAACATGGTGGCCGCTTGAAAAAACGCCTCGTACAGCGCATAGGTGAGGGGCATGATCCCCAGCAGCCCTACCTGGGCCACCCGGAACAGGAGGGAGTACAGAATCTCCACCCCATGAAAGCGAAAGGAGGTGGACACATCCAGGTCCGGGTCCACGTGATGGACGTTGTGAAATCGCCACAGCCAACGATTGGTGTGATTGACCCGGTGCCAGTAATAAAAGGTGAGGTCCATGAGCAGGAACCCCGCAGCGGCCTGGCCCCACCCCGGCAGACCCAGGAACTGGAGCAAGCCGTAGTCCCGCCCGGCGGTCCAGGTTCCCACGTTTAGGGCCGCGGGCCTGACCAGGTAGCCCCCCACCGCGAAGACCAGGGCGGTGAGGGCCAGGTTCACCAGCCAGCGGCGCCCCCGGGCCCGTTTGCGGCGGCGAAGAGGATATGCCGCTTCATAGTACATCAGCAGGATAAATAAACTGATGAGCACATAGGGGGTGAGTTTCCCAGAAAGGACATTAACTTCCATGGGCTTCAGTTGCCCTCCTTGGGCGTGACCACTTTGTCCCAAAAGGCCCAGGATTTCATGGACTTCCCCAGGTGGTGGCGAAGAAAGGCCCTGAAAATAGCCAGACTCTCATCCCGCTGCCGCCGGGGAAACCGGAGGCGGGGCAACTTTTCCCGTTCCATGCCCTGGGCCATCCGCAAGAGCTTCCAGGCGCCGGGACTTAAGGGCAAAAGCGGCCCGGACGCGCCCCGGCTGCACGGCCCGCAGACCACGCCCCCCTGGGGGACGCTGAAATACAAGGGAGCCTTGGGTTCCTGGGAGCACTTGAGGCAGGCCTGGAGGCGGGGGCCGTATCCTCCCAGGGACAACAGGCGCAGCAGAAATGCGGGGAGTAGGGAATCCGGGGGGCCGCCGTTTTCCAGCAACCCCAGGACTCCTTCCAGGGTCTGAAAAACTTCTGCCACCATCTCCGGGGGCGCCGCCATCAGCCCCGCCAGTTCCGCCAGGATCGCGGCGGCCCCCAGGCGTTTCAGGTCCCGGCGCAAGGAAGGGAAGGAATTGACCAGTTCCCCTTTTTGGATAAATTCCAGTTCTCCCCGGGATTGGGGGGCCAGGAAGAACTCCACCCGGTTCAGGGGCTCCAGGCAGTTGGCAAAGCGTTTCTTACTCTTTTTGGCGTACTTGGCAATCCCGGTAACCCTGCCCTGCACGGGAGTGAGAAAAGTCACCACCTTATCCGCCTCGCCGTAGTCGCGGATGCCGATGATGATGGCCGGAGTCTGCCGGGATGTCATATGTGGATAACTCGATCTATTAGAATCTCACCACCAAGACACCAAGGACACAAAGTAACACAAAGAAAATGTCTTTGTGAACCTTTGTGCTCTTGGTGTCTTTGTGGTTATATAACAGCTTGCCGTTACTGAAATGGTTCCCGGAAAGCCTTCAAATCAGCTTATACTTCTCCCTTAACCGCGCCGACAATTCCCTCAGCCAGGCGTAAGCCTTCGCCACCGTCTTTTCCCGGTCCGGATTGATGAGGCAGCAGGTGGCCGGGGCGAGCAAGCTTTGGGCCAGCATTTGGTCCCGGTCGATGCCGGCTTCCAGCAGGATGGGCCACAAACTTTCAAGATAGCTGATGAGATGATCCTGGGTTTCCCGGTCGAAATTTTCAAAACCCGTGGGGACGATCCCCCAGGACAGGACGCCGCCCCGCTCCAGAAAGCGCTTCACGGATTTGCCGTAGCAGCGAAAGACTTCCCCGTTGGTATAGATGTCCATGGACAGGATGTCCAGGTCCCGGTTCAGGAGAAATTCCCAATCGGGATTGCCGCACAGGTGAATGCCCCGGGGCCGGTCGATCTGGGCCAAAAACCGGTCCAGGTCCTCTTTGGCCCGGGTGTCCGGGTAGCCGGAGACGGAGCTGAAGATGAATTGCAGCCCCGGCTCGTCGATGAACATGAAGGCCCCGGGATGCTTGGCCTTGAGGCGGGTGAGCTGGGCCTGGGCCCGCCGGGCCATGAAATCCATCATCAGAGGCCGCACTTCGTCATTGAAGATGATGGGCCGGTCGGTCTCGTCCAGAATCTTCAACCCGAAGCTGATGGGGCCTTCCAGTTGCCCCCGGATGGCGATGTAGCCGGACAGGTCTAACTCCAAGAACCGGTGGTAGGCCAGGGAAAACCGGGGCGACAGGTCGAAATACTCCAGGTCGTCCCAGCGGTCCAGCAGTTCGGGCAGTTCTTCATAAAATTTGGCTGTATCGAAGCGGATGCGGTTTTCTTCCGGGAAGAGCACGATGCCGGGGAAATGCTCGGCGGCCTGGACATACATGTCTTCGTAGTAATTCATGTGGGGCAACTGCGGCCAGAAGGGGATGTCCAGAGATAGGGCTAACTCCAGAGCCGGCTCCACCGTGTCGTGGGGCAGGATGGCCATGGCCGTGGTGCGCAATTTGCCGGGGATCAGGGTCTGCATGGATATTCCGGTCCCTTTAGGCGAGTTTGGGAATCTCGACGATAAACGCGGCGCCCGCGCCGGGCCGGCTCCGCACCGAGAGGCTGCCGCCCAGTTTCTCCAGCAGGTGGAGGCTCACCCTTAATCCCAAATGGGTGCTTTCTTCGTGCCGGTCTCCCGGCAGCAACAGACTGTACTGGAGTTTTTCCGCCTCCAGGCCGGGGCCGTTGTCCTGGATTTCCACCCGGACCCGGTCGTCCCGGTCCAGCACCCGGATTTGAATAACATCCCCGTAATTCATGGCATTACTGAGGATATTCTGGAGAATAACCTCCATGGTGTAAGGTTCGAAGGCAAAGAGCAGGGTATCCCGGCACTCATCCAGGCCCAGGCCGTTTAATTCCACCCGGATGGCCTTTTCCCTAAAGCGCAACCCCAGCAGATCCTTAACCGCATGAATCAGCAGGGGATAAAAATTCCTGGGCTCCGGATTTAAAGAGTCGCTGGTCAGGGCCTTCAGGAAGAGGAGTTCCTGGCCCAGGGTATGGCTCAGGCGCCCAGCGGCTTCCTCCAGAATAGTGACGTTTTTTTTCAAGGTCTCCAGGTCCTGATGGACGCCGTCATAGGTGGGGGCCTCTCCCTGGGCGCACTGGCGCATCTGTTCATCCAGATGGGTCAGCTTGCGCTGAATCCGGCTGGAGAACCCTTGGATACCCAAAGCCAGGTTCTTATAATGGTGCCGCAGGGTGGCCACCTGAAGTTCGAACTCCTGGTGCAGGCTGTCCAGACGCAGGCGGTTCTCCCGGAGGCGCTGGGCGATGCGCCCCAGGAAGGCGCCGGATATTCCGCCGAGTACCCCGTAAGTGGCTATCATGGGCCACATATGGAGATGAAAACTATGGATGATGGCTCCGGCTATGTCCAGAGGGGCCCCGGAAATGAGATGGTCGTGGAGATTATAAACCACCATGGCCAGGGGATGGCCGGTCAACAACCCCGCAGCCACACCGGCAAGCATCCCCCTCCAGGGGTAGGCCCAGGTGGAGGCACGGGATATGGGCGGTTTCAAGAGTACAGCCTTGGGTTCTTCGTTATTCATAGGCGTTTCGTGCCGGCTCCGGCCTTTCCCGGCGGGCCTCCAGCTCTTTTTTCAAGTCAATCATCTTCGTTTCCCAGGCGCTGATGTATCGGGTGCAGTCAATCTCCGTGAGGCCCTCCAGAGTGGCGATCACCGCTTCGATTTCCTGGGAAGCCTCGTGGATCATCTGGAGTTGGCAGCTCAACTCCGGATCCGTGAGGCGCTTTCCCAGGCGGATGCTGAAACCGCCGATTACCACGTTGGCGTTGCGGAAATGGTGGGGCAGGGTAACCATCAATTGCTGTAAGGTTTCCAGGGCCGCCTGGCGTTTCTGGGCTTCCAACCGCGCTGCGGCCAGCCGCTCTTTCTGGAGGCGCCAAGCTCCCAGGCTGAAACCAGCCACCCTGCCCATGAGGGTCAGGCGGTCATGACTGAAGTCTAAAGAATCTGATGAGTAATAAATCATTGTTCTAAAGACTTTGTTCGAGATATTTAACACAAGGCGTCCAGGATCGCAGGGGCCTCTTGCAGCCCTTGCACGACATTTGTCCCTGGCGCTGCTTGCAGTAGCTATTAATTACGTATTCGAAAATTCTGGCATTTCGAATGGCAAAGGCGATTTCTTCGGCGATGGAGTCCAGCAGAAGGCGCTCTTCGTCCGTAAAGGGCTCGCCACCTGATTTATTAAGAACTTCCATCACCCCAATCTTCTCTTCCCCAGCCGTTAAAGGGATAGCGATCATATTACTGGTAACGAAGCCATACTTGGCATCGATTTCCCCAAAGAATCGCGGATCGCGTTGCACATCGTTGATAACCTCAGATTTCTGGGTTTGCAGGATTGACCCAGCTATTCCCCTGTCGGCGGGGAAGGTCACGGATA
Organism: uncultured Desulfobacterales bacterium; assembly: GCA_964618815.1. Classification (GTDB taxonomy): domain Bacteria; phylum Desulfobacterota; class Desulfobaccia; order Desulfobaccales; family 0-14-0-80-60-11; genus CAZUBT01. The sequence continues at coordinate 23,663 of CAZUBT010000002.1, forward strand.
TGAGGCACTGCTTGGCAGGGCCCTCGATGCTATAGAACCGGAAGTTCGCCTGATCCTCGTCGAGGAGAAGAACGGAGGCTTCTTCCGCAGACACGGTTTCCATAACGACGTTCAAAACCGCCTCCAGCAGTTCGTGGGGGTCCAGGCATTGGGAGACCATGGAGCTAACCGTCAGGTAGGTGTTGAGGTACCTGGCCTGTCTCAGAAGTTCCCGGTGCGCGGCGTCCAAGCGTAAGCGACTCTCTCTGAGACGCTGTAAAATGAAGCCTATGAACCCCCAAACTATCCCCCCAAACCCGGCGAAGATAAGCGTCATGGGCCACATATGCCAATGAAAGCTGTGGAGGAAGGCTCCACTTATATCCAACGGAGTGCCCGAACTAATAGAATTGTAAAATTCATGCGCCAGCATCGAAAGTGGGTGGCCGATTAAGATTCCCACCGCGATGCCAAACAGGACGCCGATCCAGGGATAGACCCAGGTTCTTTTCTTGCGGATCAAGGCTTCAAGGACCGCCGGGGCGCACTGTTCAGGATTCATGTCGCTCCTTCCTTGCCTTGGTGGCCAGGCGGGCCTCCAACTCTTTTTTCAGGTCGATCATCCGGGCCTGGCTGCCATTGACGTAAGGCACCGCGTTCACCTCAGCCAGATCTTCCAGGGACTTGATCACCGCGTCGATTTCGTGGGAGGCCTGATGGATCATCTCCAGCGGCTGCCGCCATTGGGGGTCCGGGAGGCCCTTTTGCAGCCGGGCGCTGAATCCACCGATCACCAGGTTGGCATTGCGGATGTAATGGGCCAGGGTAACCATTAAATCCTTCAGGGTCTCCAGGGCCGCCTGGCGGCGTTGGGACTCCAGTTCCGCCGCCATCCACAGTTCCCTTTGCCGGCGCCAGGCCCCCAGGATGAAGCCGGTCAAACCTCCCATCAATATAAAAGCCAACCCCATGGCCAGCATCTCGGGACTGAAAGACATCCGCACCTGGCGGCCCCAGAGGGCTAAATCCCAGGATGCATGAGGATGCTGGGGGTCCAGCACATAGACCAGCATGGCGAAGGGATGGAACAGAAAATAGCCCAGGATCATCCCTCCCAGGGTAAACCAGACCAAATGTATCCGGGAATTGTGAGCCAAGGGGTACCTCATCAATTAAAAGGACCGGTACGTTATGATGCGCGGGGCGCACCTGTAAAATTCGGAAAAGGCGGAGAACCCTCATCAATTGCCGTAATGCGGGTCAAAATAAGGCGGCGTGTACCAGTCCCGCATGGCCGGATCATTACCGTACCAGGATGGCGGCACTGGTTTATATTCGTAACCGTAGCGCTCCCTGGGAGCGGATGGCCCATAAGAGCCGGCGCATCCGGCCACTACGAGCAACAAACCCAAAGCCACCCAGAAACGTGCCTTCATGATGTTTTCCTTTCTCTTCCCTGGGATGGATCCATTCTCTTTAAAAATAACCATTGTTGGCTCAATGTAAATCCTCCCGTCTCGAGTCCCAGGTTTTTTGGATTTACAAGCTAACCGCCGGGAGTGGCATTATTATCAGGACTCTGAAAAAATGACTCCGGCTGCCAAAGACCATGGAAGGAATGGAAGGGGATGGGAAGGGAAAAGGTGGAGCAGACGGCCTCGCCTGCTAAAGAACCGCCGGGGGCGCCAGGTCCACATCGGCAGCCGCGCCATGGAACAGGGCTTCACCCCTTACGGAATAAGGCGCGTTGAGTCTTATGGCATCTGGTAAGGCAGGCGCTTCACTTCTGCGTGCCACTTCCACAGTAAGTAAATGGCGGGGTAGACCAAAAGTTCCAGCAAGAGGGAGGTCACGACGCCGCCCATGAGGGGCGCGGCCACCCGCTTCATCACCTCCGCGCCGGTGCCCGTGGCCAGCATTACCGGGATCAGGCCCAGGATGTTGGCCAACACCGTCATCAGCTTGGGTCTGAGGCGCAACAGCGCACCAGCCTTCACCGCGTCCTCCAGGTCGGCCCGGGTCTGCATGCGGCCCTCCCGCTGGCGCTGTTTATACACCAGGTCCTGATACAAGAGGTTGATGACCCCGGTTTCCGCGTCCAATCCCAACAGGGCGATGATGCCCACGATGGTCCCCAGGCTGATGTTGTAGTTGAGGAAATACAGGAGCCAGATGGCCCCCACCACCGAAAAGGGCAGGGAGCAGATGATGATGGCCACCTGAATCCAGGAGCCGGTGCTGAAGTACATCAGGATGAGAATGAGGGCGATGGTGATGGGAATAATAACCCACAGTCGGGACACCGCTCGTTCCCAATATTCGAACTGGCCGCTCCAGACGACGCTGTAGCCCGGCGGGAACTGCAAGTGCGCCTTGATGGCTTGTTTGGCCTTATCCACATAAGTGCCCAGGTCCAAATCCCGGATGTCCACGAACACCCAGGCGCTGCGCCGGCCGCCTTCGCTCTTGATCATGTCCGGACCCTGGTGAATCCGGATCTTCGCCACCTGGCCGATGGGAATCTGGGCCCCGTCCGGGGTGGGAATGAGCAGGCGGTGCAGGGCCGCCAGGTTGTCCCGATAGTCGCTGAAGTAACGCAGGTTCACCGGGTAGCGGGCCAGGCCCTCCACCGTCTGGGTGAGATTCTGCCCCCCCATGGCGCTCAGGATCACGTCCTGGATGTCCCCCACGTTGAGGCCGTAACGGGCCGCCTCCGCCCGGTTGATGTCAAAGTCCAGGTAATAGCCCCCCAGGGTGCGTTCGGAAAAGACGCTGGCCGTACCCGGCACTCCCCGCAGAATGGCCTCCGATTGTTCCGCCAGGCGGTTCAGGGTGGCCAGGTCGTCTCCCAGGAACTTCAACCCCACAGGGGTCTTGATGCCGGTGGACAGCATGTCGATGCGGGTACGGATGGGCCCGAGCCAAGAGTTGGCCAGCCCGGGAAATTTTACCGCGGCATCCAGTTCACGGATGATTTTTTCCAGGTCATACCCGGGACGCCATTGATCCCGGGGTTTTAGCCGGATGGTGGTCTCCAACATGCTCAAGGGCGCGGGGTCCGTGGCGGTGTCCGCCCGGCCCGCCTTACCCAGGACGTATTCCACCTCCGGAATGGCCGCGATGATGCGATCGGTCTGTTGCAAGACTTCTTTGGCCTTGGTAGTGGACAACCCCGGCATGGTAGTGGGCATGTACAACAGGTCCCCTTCATCCAAAGGGGGCATGAATTCGGACCCCAGCTTCAGGAAGGGATAGACGCTGATTACCAGCACCACCAGGGCGATGAACACCGTGAGCTTGGGCCAATGCACCACCCGGTTGAGGATGGGCCGATAAATTGCGGTGGTCATGCGCACCGGCAGGTTGCGCTCCTCCCGAGGCAATTTGCCCCTCAGGAGGTAGAACATCAAAATGGGCACCAGGGTGATGGACAGGATGGCGCCCCCGAACATGGCGAAGGTCTTGGTGTAGCCCAAGGGCTTGAACAGCCGGCCGCTCTCCCCCTGGAGGGCGAAGATGGGCAGGAAAGACACCGTGATCACCAGGAGAGAGAAGAACAGGGACCCCCCCACCTCCTGGGCGGCCTCCAAGATGAGGGGTCCTCGGGGGGTATCCGGGGGGGAATTGTTGATCTTATGATGGGCGTTTTCCACCATGACGATGGACGCGTCCACCATGTCTCCCACCGCAATGATGATCCCCGACAGGCTGAGGATGTTGGCGTTAATATCAAAAATGAACTGTAGGATAACGGAGATGAGGACGCCCAGGGGCAGCGTGATGAAGGCCACCAGCGCGCTTTTCAGGTGCATGAGAAACAGGCCGCACACCAAGGCCACAATGATGATTTCTTCGGTGAGGGCCGACTTCAGGGTGTCAATGGAACGTTGGATGAGGCCGGAGCGATCATACGCGGTGACGATGCGTACCCCGGGAGGTAGTCCCGGCTTCAGATCTTCCAGCTTCTGCTTCACCCGGTTAATCACCGCCAGGGCGTTTTCCCCGAAACGCATGACGATGATGCCCGCCACCGCTTCGCCCTGGCCGTTGGCCTCCGCCACGCCCCGGCGCAACTCCGGCCCCAGCCGGACATCGCCGATATGCTTAATGAGGATGGGGGTGCCGGTGGACTTGCCCGTGCCCACCACGATGTTTTCCACGTCCGAGACGCTCTTTAAGTACCCCAGGCCCCGCACCATGTATTCGGTTTCCGCCATCTCCACCAGGCGGCCCCCGGTGTCCTGGTTGGACTTGGTGATGGCCTCTTTCACCTTGGCCAGGGGGATGTTATAAGCCGCCAGCTTGTTGGGGTCCACCCGCACCTGGTACTGTTTGACAAAGCCCCCCAGGCTGGCCACCTCCGCCACCCCGGGCACCGTCTGCAACTGGTAGCGCAGATACCAGTCCTGGATGCTCCGCAGCTGGGCCAGGTCGTGTTTGCCGGTGGGGTCCTCCACCACATATTGGAAGACCCAGCCCACGCCGGTGGCCGCCGGGCCCAGGCTCGGGTTGATGCCCTGGGGAAGCTTGCCCCGGACATAGTTCAGGTACTCCAGCACCCGGGTGCGGGCCCAATACAGGTCCGTACCATCCTCAAAGATGACATAGACAAAAGACGTGGCGAACATGGAATAGCCCCGCACGCTCTTGGCATGGGGCACCGCCAGCATGGCCGTGGACAGGGGATAGGTGATCTGGTCCTCCACCACCTCGGGGGCCTGTTCGGGATATTCCGTATAGATGATGACCTGGACGTCGGAGACGTCGGGAATGGCATCCACCGGCAAGTTCCGGGTGGCGTAAATCCCCCCCAGCAGCAGCATAACCGTCAGGAGGAGCACCAGGAAGCGGTGCTTGAGGCAGGTTGCAATGATCCAGTTGGTCATGGGGCGTCCTTAGTGCCTGGGTGCCATGCTAATGCCGGTGTGGAGCCGCGGGGGCCGCAGGCGCCGGAGGAGCCGGCGCGCCCTCTTTGCCCGGCGCCGCCTGTTGGCTCTTCAACATCTTGGCGACGGCCTCCCGGGTGCGGGATTCGGAATCCAGCAGGAACTGGGCAGAAGTGACGATATCTTCGCCCCCCTTCAGACCTTCCACCACTTCCCGCCAGCCGTCGGCGCCTTCCATGCCCACCTTCACCGTGCGCGGCTCAAACCGGCCTTTGCCCAGGGCCAGGAAAACCAATTGCTTCTCCCCGGAATCCAGCACCGCTTCCGCGGGCACCGACACCACCGGCCGGCTCAAAGGCGCCTGGATCACCACCTGGCCATACATCTCCGGCTTCAGGCGAATTCCCGGATTGGGCAAGGACAGGCGCACCCTGGCGGTGCGGGTGGTCCCGCTCAGATAAGGATAGATATACTGCACCTTGCCGTGCAGGGTCTCCCCGGGGATATAGGCCAAAGTCATCTCCGCGTGCTGGCCCACCTTGACCCAGGGCAGCTCATATTCATAAACCTGAGCATCCACCCAGACGGTGGAGAGGTCCACCACCTCCAGCAACGGCATGCCCGCCTGGATATATTGACCCTGGGTCACCATGCGCTTCATGACAATGCCATGCACCGGGGAGGTGAGGGTCAGGTCTTTTTTGACCTCGCCTGATTTCTCCAGGTTCTCAATCTGGCCCCGGCCCACGTCCCAGTATTCCAGGCGCTGCCGGGAGGCCTCCACCAGGCGTTGGGCCGATTCCTTCACTTCCGGATAGGGGCTGTCTTTCAAGGTCTTTAAATTTTTCAGGGCCAGGAGATACTCCCGTTGGGTGGAGACCAGCTCCGGGCTGTAGATGGACAGGAGTGGCTGCCCCCGGCGGATGGGCTCGCCGGTGATCTTGACATACAGGCGGTCCACCCAGCCGTTCACCTTGGTGTTCACCACGGTGAGTTTGGTCTCATCGTAATTGATGATGCCCACGGCCCGGATGGCGCGGGAGAGTTCGCGGACCTCCGCCTTGGCGGTCCTCACCCCCATGGACTGGAGGGTATTGGCGTCCACCGCGATGGTGCCTTCGGCCTGGGCCTCCCCTTCAGTCTCATAGACCGGGATCATATCCATGCCGCAGGGCGCCTTGCCGGGTTTATCGCTCACATACCCCGGGTCCATGGGCGATATCCAATACTTGACCTTCTTTTCCTTCTTGGGTGCGGCCCCGGGTTCTCCCTTCTCCACATAAACCGGCATGAGGTCCTGGCCCTTGGGGTCTTTGCCCGGCTGGGCGCGCACGTAGGTGGGGTCAGTGGAAGAGACCCAATACTTTAATTTCTGTCCTTCGGCCACCTGGGGGCCGGGCGCGCTGGGATAAACGGGAACCAGTTCCTGCCCCTTTTCATCTTTGCCGGGCTCGGGGCGAATGAACTCGGGGTTCGTGGGGGACACGTAACACAAGGCTTTGCGCTCCGCCGGGGCCGCGGCGGGCCCGGGTGTGGATGGCTCAACGCCATGGCGCATGATTTGAAATCCCGCCAGGTACAGGCCCCCTAGGCCACCCAGGGACAAGAGCAGGCCCAGGATCAGCCCCCACCAGAGATAACGACGCGACGCGCTCATTTCCTACCTCCGGCCAGCCGGGGCAGTTCCTGACCCACCAGCCATTCCAGTTCGGCCCAGTTTTCTTCAAAGTCCTTGAGATATTCCTGCAACTGCATCTCGGCGTTGTACACGGCAATTTGGTTCTGATAGAGCTGACCGAAGTCCAGGGCCCCCACCTGATAAGAAGCCAGGGCCGCGGCGGTCGCCTGCCGGGCCTGGGGGACGATGCCTTGGTCGAAAAGGCTGATTTGCTTAGACAGGCGCTGGAGTTTGGCGTGGCGGTCCTTGACCATGGCGTTCAACTGGTTGGAACCCGCCTGATGGGCCTCTTTGGCGGCGTTCTGCCTGGCCTGTTCCTCCCTAATGCGCGGCTTAATCTTGGAGGCGTGCCAGATGGGGAGATTCATCATGACCTTGGAACTGAACATATCGGCCTGGGGCTGGTTAATGGGGGGCTGCAGGGTGTCCCGGATGCCGTAAGCCAGGGTGACGGTAAAGTCCGGGAAATAGTCCTTCCGGGCCAGGGCCACCGCTTTTTCCTGTTTGACGATGAGGGCTTTCAGGGCCTGCAACTGGGGCCGGGCTTCCGTCAGAGAGAGCATCTGCTCCAGGTTCAGGGTCAGGGGCCGGGGGCGCAAGGCCTGGGGCCGGGGCACGGCCGCCTGGGGCGGTTGGGAGCGCAGGGCGTTGATCTCCGCCCGGGCCGACTCCTGTTTCTGGCTCCATTGGAAGAGGCGGTCTAAGTAATTGCCCAACTCCACCTGGGCCTGGAGCACCTCCGCCTGCTGGCCTTGCCCCACGCCGTATCGGGTTTCCGCCACCCGCACCACCTGTTCCCAAAACAGCTTGTTCTTCTGGGTCAGATCGTAATTGGCGGAGGCCATGGACAAGGCCCAATACGTGATGACCACCTTGGCGCGAACTTCATTGGCTTTTTCTCGATAGACATGCTGATCCGAGCGGGCCTGCTCCTCCGCCACTTCCGAGCGCAAGCGGCGCTTGCCGGGGAAAGGGATTTTTTGGGACAACTCCACCATCTTCTGGGTCTGTTCATCCTGATTCAATTTCCAGGTGTCCACCGGAATGTCCTTGAAGGCAAAGCCGATTTCCGGATCATCCAGCGCGCCCGCAGGGCGGATGGCTTCCTTGGACGCGGTGTGGAGGGAAGCCATCTGTTTAATCTCCGGATTGGCCTTCAGGGCTTCGGTGACGAGAGCCTGCAAGTCCGTGGGTAAACCCGCGTTCTGGGCCAGCAGCGGCGTCGGCCCCATCCCTCCCCACCACAGGGTTGCCATGAGGCCCAAGGCCGCCGGCAAAGCCCGGTACCGGCTGAATTTCACGGTATTCCCCCCCTTGATTGCAACCTTTGATGGATATCCATAATAAGACATATAAGCTATTGAGGCTCTTGCAAAATTGCCAGTTCCCAACGCGTGTCATTCTGAGCGAAGCGAAGAATCTCGTATTTTCAAGGTGTTGAGATCCTTCACTTCGTTCAGGATGACAAAAAAATGAATTTTGCAAGAGACTCTATTGATTTAATCTAATAATGAATTTATTCCCTTTTCAGGTCAAGGTCCAAGATTAATTTTATCAATATTTTTCCTCTCCCTGAGACTAACAATACTTTTCGCTTCGTTTTAGCAATCCTATTTAATTCCACTAAAGTGCAAAAAACCATAGGCAAAAATACCTATTTCCCTCTCAAATCGCAATAATTCCGGGGGACGCTCAGGGGAGCGGCCAAGGTAATCGCGGCAAGTACCATGAAGAAGAACACGGCGACCACGAAAAATGGCGGCTGCTTCATATCCATCCCCCTTAAAAATAAATAATATTCATGTATCTATAATAAAACAAGCCGTTGCCCAGGTAATAATATTTTTCCATCAGCCGCCATCTCTTTTCCTGGCATCCGCTGCTCCATAAACGAAACGGCCCTCGCGGGGCCGTTTCAGTGGTATGAAGATTCTTTAACCATCCCGCCGCGTCCCTGAGGACGCGGCGGGCCGGTTAAGGTTTAGAACGGGTTGGAAAAATTTGGATCCAGATTCAAGAAACGGGGGATAGCTTGGGCAGCGCCGGCGGCCCCCACCGCAGGAATCTCTTTCATGATGTCCCTGGTGCCGGCTCTGTTGGCGCCATTGGGGATAAACAACTGGGGATGATCGAAAGGCGCGCGTTCGAATTTCGTCCGATCATCCGTCAGTCCCCGGGACAGGAAGGCCACCAGGGCATCAATGTTCGCATCCGCAGCGGGATCCAGGAAGGGGTTCACCAAATCGGGGATGCCCTCGACATCCGGATCAAAATCAGCCAGGTTGGTGTTGGGGAAGTTGCCGCCCCGAGTATAGAATTCCACCACCTGGCGCAGGGTGGCCTGCTGGCCGGAGGCCATATACGGACCGGTGAACTCTACGTTGCGCAGTTGCGGCACCTTGAAGCCGCCCCGGATGGCCAGGCGGTCCTGGGGCGGGTCCACCACCTGGGTAAATCGGGCCACGTCCGGCGGCAGCTGGTTGTTAAATCTCAATACGTTCAGCGCCACATAGGACAGCGGGAAAGGCTTATTTTCGTCCAGGGGGTTTAGGAAGGGCGGCGCATCGGGCGCGGTGCCGGCCCGGCTCAGGTCTTCCGTGGTGCGCCGTTCGCTGATGTTGTAAAAACCCTGGTCATAGTTGGCCGTCGGACCGATGGCCATATTCATGGTTTCGACGATATCATCGGGCACGCCCTGGGCGTTCGGCTTGATATCAAAGATGGAGTGGTTGGACGTCACGGGGAACTTATGGCAAGCGTCGCATTTGCCCTGGCCCCTGAAGATATCCAGGCCCTTTTGCTCCTGCGCGGTCAGGGTGTTATTGTCCAAGGGGGTGTCGTCCGCGATGAGGGTCGCCTCATAGGCTTGCACCGCCAGGCCCCAGAAGAGGGAGAAGTTGAACATCATCTGGGTGAACTGGTTGGCGGCCACGGGGGCGGCTGCGTTAGCTCCGTTAAGCAAGTTGATTCCCTTGCTCACGGTGGTTTTGCCCGGACTCAATGTCATGGTGCGGGGATCGTTGCTTGAGGCCCGCTGCAATGCCGCGGTGCCTGGGAGCACTGTGATGATGTCGGGGTTGTCCCACCATTGGTCTTGGAACGCAGCCCTGATCATGTCGGCATAAGTTGTAACATTCAGGCCCCTCTGGCCTACCACTTTTCCGGCATTGACCCTAGCCCTGGACATGGGGCCCAACACGCTGTCCTGGGGGTGCACCAACTGCTTATTAAGAGGCCGCAGGCTCACCATTTTTTTGCCGATGTCCGGGAAGGTGCGCCCGGCCCAGGACATCTCGAAGTCGCTGCCCGGGGGGCCCACGGCCTGGGAAGCCAGACTGGAGTTGGTGACCCGGATGAACACATCGGTCAGCTCCCCTTCAACATTCAGTTTGAGGGTGCTGGACCGGTCCCGGAAGCCGAAGGGGTTTACCCCGTTAAAGATGAAGCTGGCCCGGCCATCCCAGAAGTTGTCGAAGTTGAAGACCGCGTTGACCATGGTGGGGGCGTTTCTGGGTTCCACCCGCCGGACCCTGCCATTCAGATTGAGCTGGCCGGGAGTAACCACGTTAAAGATGTCCGGCAACGGGGTCCCCCTATCCACCGCCCTGCCGGGCTGGACCGCCACGAACCGGGTGCGGCGCACCCCTTGGGAAGACACCACGTCGTTGGTGTCCCGGGTTGTGGTGAAAAACTCTTCCGCAAAGGTGACATCATCACCCCGGGGGACGATGAACGTGGCCGGGAACCATTCGTAGAGCGGGAAATCATCCACCACCAACTCGTAGTTGGGCGCGAACCGCGGTGTATATCCCGGCACATTCAAGGCGGGGTTGGGGGGCTGAGAACCACCACCAGGAGCCAGGGGATCATGGGCGGTAAAAGGCACGGTGGAATTGCCGAAAAAGGAGTCGCCATTGCCGCCCAGGGGGTTGTTGGTAAAATTCTGGTCCAACAGCCCCGGCGACAGCTGGTTCTTGGTGCGAATGTCCGCGCCGGCGCTGAAATGACAGGTGGCGCAGGACTGGATGCCGTCGCTGCCCACCTGCATGTCCCAAAACAGGGCCTTGCCCAACTGGATCAAGGCGGCCTGGTTCTTGACAATCCCGGCCGTAATTAAGTCTTGAAAATTCAGGTCGCCGCCGAGGCCGAGGGGCGTGCCGGCGGCTGTCGGATCAGCAGGGTTTAGGGGAAAGACCACCGCCGTGGGCACCGGCCGCGGCACATCTTTCAGGCTAAAAGACGGCTGTGCCTGTACTGATTGGGGTTTAATGAACACCCCCGAAAATACCATGGTCACGCAGACCATGAACACCATGGTCCGGGCCAGGACCGTGGGCGCCCGGCCGGTAAAAAAGACCTGCGATCTTACACTGCGTTGTTCTCCCATACCCTAATTCCTCCTTATTGATATACTGAACATGGTTTATCGTGGTTGCCGATTGGCTTACGATCCACCCCCGGCTAATTTCCCAGTTAGTTGGTCTGAATTACAATCAGGTTTCTTACCATTAAGTTTTAGGGCTCATCTTCGAACCCGGTTGCGGCATGATATGGCCGGGTAATGCGGATGCGGAAACCCCAGATGACTTAAAAATAATATATGCGGATTATGAGAGCAATAGGCCTTAGTGCGTAATTACCATTAGAGATTTATCTAACCTGTTAAGTGATTCCTTAATGTTTGAAAATATTGAAGATGCCCCCGGCCTGATTTGACCGTGGAGGACCGCGGCGGGAAGCTCTCACGATGGGGGCGGTTTGCGAACCGCCTACGGGGGATGCTATTCTACCGGCAGAACTATCCTGTTGAAGTAAACTGGTGTCAATCGGTCTTTAGCGGGGTATTTTTTGTTAGGAGTATCCTCGTTGAATGGCATACTTTATCAACTCGACCTTATTTCTAATGTTTAATTTCTTTTTAATACGGTAAATGTGATTATTTACCGTACTGTAGCTGATCGCCAACGAATCCGCAATCTGCTTAATTGATTTCCCTTCTGAAAAAAGCGCCAACACCCCTATTTCCCTGGCGCTTAATGGTTCTAAGGGGTCTGATGGTCTGGTCCCGGACTGGCGACGAAAAATATCCGCCACCTGATTATGGACTAAGCTCGAGATGTAACTTTGCCCCTGCTGAACTGCTTTGATGGCGAAAATCAGGTCGTTAACGGCGTTTTCCTTTAGAAGATACCCATCGACCCCGGCCGATAAAGCCCGGCTTATATGCCCCTTAGACTTGTGCATAGTCAGAATTAATATTTTTACCTGGGGATAGAGTTTTTTGATCTTCTCGGCTGATTCTATCCCCTGCAGGTTCGGCATAGAGATATCCAGGATGATCAGATCCGGGAGGGCGGCTTTCTCTAATAAATCTAATAACTGCAGGCCATCGTCCGCTTCCGCCACTACCTTCAGGTCCGGGGTTCCTTCAATGCTCTTCTTAATCGCTTCGCGGATCAGGACGTGATCGTCAGCCAGTATGATTCGGTAAGGTTGCATGATCCGCAACTCCTTTCTCCACAGGAATATGGAAGGTTATGGTGGTGCCTAAACCTTCTACGTTTGAGCTTATATTGAGAGATCCCCCCAATATCCGCACTCGCTCAGAAATGGCGGTTATCCCAATTCCTTTGTGCGGCCCCCCACCGGCAAGGACCTGCTTTACATCGAAACCTTTGCCGTTATCTTGCACCCGGAAGTTGACAAAATCATTGTGCCTTTTGATGTCTATGGTTATCTGGTCGGCTTGCGAATGCCTTACTATATTCGTCAAAGTTTCCTGGAAAATTCGATAAATGTTGATTTGACGCTCTATGGAAAATAATTTATCAATGTCATCAATGTTAATAGCGCACCACCCTGAATCAAAATGTTCACAAAAATCATCGACCAAATTTTTGAGAGCATAAGAAAGACCGAGTTCCTCCACGCCGGCAGGGCTCAAGTCTTGGGATATCCTCCGAACTTTTTCTATAATACCGTCAACATACCGGGATAAGGAATCACAATCATCTCTTAGGGCTGGTTTACGTTGGCCGAATCTTTGGGCCAGGGAGCTAATTTTGAATTTGAGCAGGATCAAGGCTTGTCCCAGGTCGTCATGGAGCTCTAAAGATACCCGCCGCCGCTCATTCTCGCCGACAATCAAGAGCTTGGAGGAGAGAAACCGGAGTTGTTGTTGGGACTCCTCTAAGGCTTGTTCCCGGCTCTTCCTTTCGGTGGCGTCGCGGATAATTAGTTGATAAAATCTGCTGCCCCCTATCTCCATAACGGATGAGCTGATTTCCACCGGGAAAGTCGCCCCATCTTTGCGGTGATTGATCGCTTCAAACCTGACTCCGTCTTTCCCTTCCCTTTCCGATATATTATTTTCAGCCTGGATCCAGCCGCGGTCTACAAATAAGTCCCGAAGGTGCAGACTAAAGAGTTCGTCACGCCCATACCCGTAAGCGGCCACGGCCTGATCATTGGCCTCGACAATCTTCCAATCCTGATCCATTACCAGAATGATGTCATTGGCATATTTCGCCAGATATTCATACCGTTGTGACAAGGCCCGACGTTCCGATTCGGAAAGGTATTGCTGATGGTAAAATTGGGCATCCCGGTTACGCCAAATAAAAGCAATGCCCAGACCTGCGGTGGCCACCAAGGCAACGAGGAGAATGGCGATGAGGAGAGACCGTTCCCGGAGGGGGGTATTGACCTCGGAGATATCGATTTTGGCAGTGAGAAACCAGGGGGAATCGGGGATAATGCGGTTTGCGGCCAATACCGGGACGCCGCGGTAGTCGGTTCCCCGCAAGATGCCCTCCTGCCCCAGGGCCGCTTTCACGCCGGGGCACTGCGATTCGGTTAAGGATTTGGTCAACTGCAGGGCAGTGCCCTTAAGGTGGCGAAGCTCGTTGAGAAACTCTATCTTGTCGCCCTTTGCTGGCCGCCTGACCATAACCAGTTCGCCGGTTTTACTGGGAGTAGGCCAGGATTCAAGAATGGGATAGAGAAAGTGATGAGGATCAATTTGGTAAACCACCGCACCGACAATTTTTCCCTTACCTTCCTCTTGAAAACGAATAGGGATGGCGAGACTCAAATAAATTTTATTAATTTTAGGAATAAAATAGAGGTCGGTAAAGACTATTTCCCCGGTGGAGATCGCCTCCCCACCAGCCGCCTTCATAAAAGGGAGAAACTCCGGGTTTAATCCGGGAACTGATAACCGCGCCGCTCCTTGAGTGTCAAAGAGGGCGATGGCCTCATAAAAGTCCTGTTTCAAACCCGACAGGTGGTGGAGAATATTATCCCTTTGCCGTGGCGATCCCTCGCCGTTAAGCCAACCGTGAATTTCGGAGGCTAACAGGGGGTCATCGAAGATCAACCGTGCGTCGTGCGTGCGCTCTAGGCGCCAGGTTAAGATCTGTTTGATTTTCAGGTCGGCTATGGTATTGAGTTCCGCTTCTTTCTCTCTTTGAAAAAATGCTTCTTGATATTTATGATAAAAATATCCCACCGTCAAAATTCCCCCGGATAACAGCGAGAAGATGAGCACCAGGTGCCAGGGGATTCTCCAAGAATTAACGGGAAGTCTATTGAGAAGGGCCATATATGAGTTGTCCGGAACCAGCCGTGAGGTTCTTAACAAAAAATCACGGTAAGAAAAAAAACCCCATGATATTTTACGACACTGTAAACTTCAGTGCAATCCGTAAAACTACCCATTCCTGTGTAGGCATAATTACCTATATATGATGTCGATAATGGGCCGGAGAAATTGGGGCGGTAGGATGTTTACGGGATGGAAGGCCGATGCCCGGATCATCAAGGGGGCAGGCAGAAGGCCATGTAGGGTGCGTTCTACGCACCGTACCTAATACGGTCTTCGGTCTTCGGTAAAGATAATTACGGATTATCAATAAGTTACAGATTAGGTTTGTTGCACTTGAAAGAGAAAATGGTATAAAAACCCGCCCCGGCATAGGGTCAGAATCAGATAAGCCGGTGCGCGGCGCACCCTACAGGGTCAGGATCAACGGCAGGATCATGGGGCGGCGTTCCAGGAGCTTGAAGAAGAGCTTACCCAGATGAGCTTGGGCATGGCCTTGGGGGGCTATTCTGCATAAAGACGATGGCTTTTTTCGATTTTCAATGGGTCATCGAAATATGGAGGAAGAAATATTGATGCCCAATTTTTTTTGGCATGATCGTCTATACCATCCATACATGGCTTAATATAATACATTTCACGACTGTCTTCATCTTTAGCATAATCATTTTTCGACTTCCACGGTATGATCCCTTTTCTGACACAAGAATTAAAATCATCTGATGAAAAATCGATTTTGGTCTTACCTTTATGCGTGATTTCATTTTTCATCGCTTTCTCAATAATTTTGAGTGCATTAGGAGTCAATACAGCACCGAGCCAGTCTTGTTCTTTCTCATGTTTTACAGCATCTACTAAAGCTGAGCTAACCATTATTTCTCCATCCTTGTAGAAGTCCCCGCCTCCGATGGCGCCTCTTAGTGGGAAGCCGTTCGTCAATGAGATTCGCATAATCATGGAACATGTTTGCAGAAACCACGATAACGAGCCAGCAAATAGTGGACTGCGGTTTGTATCCACAACAACTATGATGGAATCTGACAAAATCCAATGGTCGAACTTTACGTCAAAGGCATTGGTTGAAGCAGTACTTTTTATTGTTTGTAAACAATTGGTTGTTTTTCTGACTGCTTCTACCATACCGTTACATTTAATGAATGAAGAATAAGCTTGGATATCGAAGAATGCAACCAGGGTATTTTGATAATAGACAAGAATTCTGTGCTTTTTTAGGAAGGAAATGACAACTTCGCGTGGATAACTGCTGAATTCAAGAAGTGATTCATTCAGTTCTTTGGAGGTAGCGTGTAAGATCTTATTATGCCCTTCAATAATGATGTCTAATCGTCCGGCATCATAGTCTACCGATACGTCCATGATTTGGGGGAAATCTTTAAATATTTTGGCCCATAGCTCTATCTGCATGGCATTCTGCTCCATCATATAGGTTTGCTTTCTTCTATTAGCTGAAAGCTGATAGCTGATAGCTACCTTCACAACGTCAGGATCAGCGGCAGGATCATGGGGCGGCGTTCCAGTTGCTTGAAGAACAACTTGCGCAGGGCCTTGCCTACCTGAGCCTGAATCTCCAGCCAGTCTTCGGTGGGTTCGCTCAAGGCCCGAACCACGATCTCCCGAAACACGTGACGGGCCTGCTCCAGCAAAGGAGCCTGCTCTTCTTCCAGGGTGAAGCCCCGGGTGATGAGGTCCGGGTCGCTGACGATTTTTCGGGCCTTGGGGTCCAGGGCCACAATGGCGATGACCAGCCCGTCGGCGGCCAGGTGGCGCCGGTCCCGGAGCACGATGCGGGAGACGTCCCCCACGCCCTTGCCGTCCACAAAGACCCGGCCCACCTCCACCTGGCCGTTGATGCGGCCCCCCTGGGAATCGAACCGCACCTGCCGGCCGTCTTGGGCCAAAAGCAGCCGTTCTTCGGGAATCCCCACGGCCCGGGCCAACTGGGCGTGCTTGATGAGGTGGCGCATCTCCCCGTGAATGGGGATGAAATAACGGGGCCGGGTGAGGTTCAGGAGCAGCTTCAGCTCCTCCTGGTAGGCATGGCCGGAAACATGGATGTCCGCCACTTCCTGGTAAATCACTTCCGCGCCCAGACGGCAGAGATTGTTGATCACCGTGGTGATGGCGCGTTCATTGCCGGGAATGAACCGGGAGGACAGGATCACCAGGTCGCCTTTTTGGATGCGAATCTGCTTGTGGGCCTCCAGGGCGATGCGGGCCAGGGCGCTCAAGGGCTCCCCCTGGCTGCCGGTGGTGATGATAACGGTCTCCTGGGGGGGGGTCCTCACCAGGTCGCCCACCTTGATTTCCAACCCCGGCGGCGCCTCTATATACCCCAGTTCCTGGGCGATGCGGGAGTTGGTCACCATGGACTTGCCGTTGAACAACACCTTGCGTCCGAACTTGGCGGCAATGGAGACGATCTGCTGCATCCGGTGGATGTGGGAGGCAAACACCGCGATGATTACCCGGCCCCGGGCCTCCCGCACCAGGCCCTCCAGGGTGGCCCCGATCTGCCGCTCCGACATGGTGTAGCCGGGACGCTCGGCGTTGGTGGAATCGGACAGCAGCGCCAGGACCCCGGTCTCCCCGTAATGGGCGAAGCGGTTTAAGTCCATGGCGCTTCCCGCCACGGGAGTCTGGTCGATTTTGAAATCCCCGGAATGGGCGATGACCCCCTGGGGAGTCCGCACCGCGAAGCCCACCCCGTCCACGATGGAATGGCACACCCCGATGAATTCAAACTCCAGGGGGCCCAAGGCCAGGCGTTCCCGGGGCCTGATCTGCCGCAGGTCCGCGTCCTCCAGGAGGCCGTGTTCCTTGAGTTTTTCCTTGAGCAGCGCCAGGGTCAGGGCCGTGCCGTAAACCGGGACCGGGAATTCCCGGAGCAAGAAGGGCACCGCGCCGATGTGGTCTTCATGGCCATGGGTGAGGACCACCCCCGCGAGTTTGTCCCGGCGTTCCCTGAGATAGGAAAAGTCCGGGATGACGATATCGATGCCCAACATGTGATCTTCCGGAAACATGAGCCCCGCATCCACCACCACCAGGGTCTCCGGAGTTTCCAAAGTCATCATGTTGAGGCCGATCTCGCCCAGCCCCCCCAGGAAAGTGAGATCAACCCAGTTATCCGTCGGCGCCTCCGGGACCATAGGGGAAATAGGGGTCGTAGTTGGCGGCCACGGCGTGATGCACCGCGGCTATCAGATCTTCTTTGCGAGGAAAGTCTTGGGGAGCGATGGGCTTCGAAATGACCACCTTCACCGGCCCGGGCCTGACCCGGAAGCTGCCCCGGGGTTGAATGGCCATTGTGCCGCTGATACTCACCGGCACAATGGGTTGGCCGGCCTTGATGGCCATCACGAATACCCCTTTCTTGAAGGGCAGGAGTTCCGGGGTTTCGGCCCGGGTGCCTTCGGGGAAGATAATCACGGACATGCCCCCCCGCACCCGGGCTGCGGCCAGATTGAGGCTGCGCATGGCCTTCTGGAGATTGCTCCGATCCACCGGCACCGAGCCCAAGCGGGCAAGGACCTGGCCGATAATGGGGATCTTGAAAATCGATTCTTTGGCCACCCACATAAATTTGCCGGGTAAAATGGCGGCGAGCACGAAAATATCCACGGCGCTGCGGTGATTGGCGGCATAGACATAATTCTGCCCGGGCGTGAGCAGTTCCAGCCCCTCCACCTGGACCGGGATGCGGCCGAACCGGAGGGGCCACTTCCCCCACCCGACCGCGCCGCGCCTGTACAGGTTTCCGGTGCGATTTATAAAAGTCCCCAACAGGGCTATATTGGCAAAAATTATGGTGCAGATTACCAGCCAAAAATGAAACCACAGGCCCCAGGCCAGGGAAAGTTTTCTCGGGGTCACGGACATGTCATAAAATTACCTGCAAATCTGCGATTCGTCAACTTTTAAGGGGGAATTAGGGTCTGTGGGATGGGAAACTGGTTGTATTTTTAGGTAAATCCCGTTACAAGCTTACAGCCCACAGCTTCCCTTAGGGACGGGGTTGCCCCGTGTCTACAAAATTTGGGTTCATCCGACTAAAACGTACCTGGTTTCCTGAAGGCATCCCCCCCGCTCGTTCCCAAGCTCCCGCTTGGGAACGCACTCGGGTGGAAAGCTCCTGCTTTCTAATATTGATAGGTTTAAGGTCCCGCAAAGAAGGTCTGATACCAATTCGAGACCTCTGCGAAATCTCAAGTGCTGGACTCATTATCAAAATCTAGCGTAGGCGCCCTCGCCTGCGACTAAATGATGGGTGGACAGCCGAGGGCGGCTGTCCTACATGAGACTTTCGCAGAGGTCTCAATTCGCCATCAAACGGTTATTTTTCGTAGTGGCGAATCTTGTATTCGCCCACCAGTCATGGCGAACACCAGGTTCGTCCCTACATTTTAATACCTCTTTGATAGCAACTCGGTATGAGGCAAGCGGCTCTAACAGCTTGGGAATGGTGGAGGAAGGAACTGTCGAGAGTGTTGGAATTCGATATATTAAAAAGGTTTAAAGGTGTTGCCCAAGCAGGAGCTTGGGAACGAGGATAAAACCATCTCTTGTCAAAAAACTACGCGAAAACCGGATGACCCATAATTCCTACTCCCACACAATGTTGGCAGCCTGTTACTCTCCCCCTCTCCAGATGAATTTCAGTTCCCCCCCTCTATGCCGATTAATGCGATTTAGGAGATAATCTGATATATAAAGCCTATACCTCAATTAAGGGAATAGTCGCGGTATATTGCTTGATTTTTCACCTAAAAGGAGACTTTCGTGAGACGTCCGGTTTCCTTCAATAAACTTACACTCAGGTTTCTGGCTCTGGGGGTGGCGCTTCTGCTCCTGATAGCCAGTACTGCCGGGCCGGTAGTCTTGAAGGTGGCCGAGCAGAATCAACCCTTCTATCCGGACCCGGATGTGACCAGTCCGGTTTTGGGCCGGTTGACGGCAGGGGCGGAAGTCAAGCTTCTGCGCCAGGTAGGCGCCTGGTACAAGGTGGACTACCAGGGAAAAACCGGGTGGGCGGAGCGGGTGGCTTTTCGCCTCCCCGACCTCCTTTCTCCCGTACCGGTTAAGGACGGCAAGGGCGAGGACGCGGTCATCGGCGGCATGGCTAAACGGAAATCGTCTGAGATCGGGATGATGGCCTCCAAGCAACCACCTTCAGCCGGCATCATGGCCGAAAGGGCCGAAAAGGCCGAACTAGCGCCTCCTCCGGCCGGGGTCATGGCCGCCAAGCCGGATGCCGCCCCTCCGAAGGTAGCTGCAAAAGCTCCCCCGCCCGCCGGGATGAAGGCAGAGAAGCCCCCCACGACACCCGGAAAGCCGGCCCCCTTAGCCCCAAAATTCCTTCGGGTGCAGGAAGCCAACCAGTTCCTCTATCCTGATCCTGACGCGGCCAGCGGTCCCCTGGGTCCGGTTCCCGTGGATGCCCGGGTGAAGATGCTCAAACAGGAGGGCGATTGGTATAAAGTGGAGCATCAGGGGAAGCAAGGCTGGCTCCCCATCCAGGCCATGGGCCGGTAATACGGTTTTCTGTTTCCTGTTTTCTGTCCGCTTGGGGCTGCCGCAGAACTGCCCAGGCCATAAAAGCAAGATGATTTAAATAAAAGTCAAGCCTTCCAGGAATACAGTCTGCAACCCAAAGTTAACTGAAAAGGAGTCTTTACATGAGACGGCCAGTTTTCTTTAATAAACCCAGCCTCTGGCTCCTGACCCTGGGGTTGGCGGTACTGCTGATGGGCGCGGGCGCGGTCTGGGCGGAGACCTTGAAAGTGTCCCAGCCCAACCAGCAGCTCTACCCGGAGGCGGATTTTGCCGGGACCCCCCTGGGGCCGGTGCCCGTGGACACGGAGGTGAACGTGGTGCGCCAGTCCGGGGATTGGTACAAGGTGGAATACCAGGGAAAGACCGGCTGGCTCCACCGCCAGGCATTCCCTCAGGCCAAGGCCCCTTCCAAATTCAGCCTGCCGGGACTCTTAACCGGCGGCGCGGTCAAGGAGACCTCCAGCGACGAAGTAGCCCTGGCCGGCAAGGGCTTCACTCCGGAAGTGGAGTCCGCCTACCGCCAGAAACATCCGGAGATGAACTTCTCCATGGTGGACAAGGTGGAAGCCAACCGGGTAAGTGACACCCAGCTCCAGGCATTCATCAAGGAAGGAGGGCTGAAGCCATGAAACGACGCACAGAATGGTTTTGGGGTTTGCCGGCGGCAGCCGTGGCCCTGGTGGCCCTCTGGGGCTGCGCCGGCGGAGTGGACCTGTCCTCCGTGGGGGCCATCGCCTACAAAGGGGTGACCAAGGGCACCGCAGCCTCCCGGCCCATCAACGATTCCGAAGAATACTATATCGGGCGGGCGGTGGCGGCCCGCATCCTGGGCCAGTACAAATTGGTGCAGGACCCCCAACTAACCCTGTACGTCAATGAAGTGGGCCAGGCGGTGGCCCGGAAGTCCTCCCGGCCGGAGACCTTCAAGGGGTACCACTTTGCGGTGCTGGATGTCGCGGAGCCCAATGCCTTCGCCTGCCCCGGGGGCCTGATCCTCATCACCAAGGGCCTGTACCAGACCTGTGGGACTGAAGACGAACTGGCCGCGGTCCTGGCCCATGAGGTGTCCCACGTAGCCAACAAGGACGGCGTCAACTCCATCAGCCAGGCTCGTTGGACCGGAGTGCTCACCGCCATGAGCACCGAGGCCGCCAGACAATACGGCGGCGTGGCCGGCAATTTGGTCACGTTGTTTGAAGGCTCCATTGACGACGTGTTCAAAACCATCGTGGTCAACGGCTACAGCCGCTCCGCGGAAGAGGCCGCGGACGCCGGCGCGGCGCAGACCTTAACCCGGGCCGGGTATGATCCCGGGGCCGTGGCCGCAGTGCTCAACAAGATGATGGCCAAAGAGAAGGGCGGCGCCGGGGGCATCTTTAAAACCCATCCCCCCACCGCCGACCGCCTCGCCAAGGTGAAGGCCAAGGGGGGCGAAGGGGCCACGGGAAAGGAAGCCGAGGCCCGGGTCAAACGGTTTCAGAAGTTTAAGATTTGAGGTTGGGGGGGAGGGCCTGGGAATGTGAATCAGGCGCCCTCCCCTGCACACTAACAGCCGGGGGCGGTTGTGCCCGAGAAGACAAGGAATTCGACACTCATGAACGTAACCGGGCGCCGGCAGGTTTGGTCCTTTAGGGTATGGCTCGGGTTGTGGGGTTTGATAGGTCTCATGCCCCTCCCGGTCTGGGGGCAAGAGGCCCCCATGAACAAGAAGGCCGTGGTGAAAGCCAAGGTAGTCAATGCGGCCCAGCCCATCAGCCTCTCCGAAGAATACCGCGTGGGACGCGCGGTGGCGGCCTCTATCCTCCAGGATTACCCCTTATATCAGGACCCCCCGGCTGACCCTTTATGTCAATGAGGTGGGCCAGGCCGTGGCCCGGAAATCCTCCCGCCCCAATGCTTTCCGGGGCTACCACTTCGGCATCCTGGACAGCCCGGAGCCCAACGCCTTTGCCTGCCCCGGGGGCCTCATCCTGATTACCCGGGGATTCCTGCGGATGTGCGACAATGAGGATGAACTGGCCGCGGCCCTGGCCCATGAAGTGGGCCACGTGGCCAACCGGGACGGGATCAAGTCCATCAAGAAGGCCCGCTGGAGTGAAGTAGCCGCCATCGTCAAAACCGAACGGGCCAAGCGCCGGGGCGGGCCCATGGCGGAGTTGGTGACCCTCTACGGCGATGCCATTATCGAGGTGCGCAAAACCATAGCCGTCAACGGCTACGGCCGCCAGTCCGAATGGGCCGCGGACCAGGAGGTCCTGAGGACCCTGGCCTCAGCCGGCTACAACCCCGGGGCCCTGGCGTCTTTGCTGCGCAAGATGGCGGTCCACGAAAAACAGGCCAAGGCCGGAGGCCATGGCATCCACCGGACCCATCCCCCCGCGGCGCTGCGCCTGGCCAGGCTGAAACACCAGGGCGTGGCGGGCGCCCCCCCCACTGCCGGGGAAACCCTGCGCACCAAGCGCTTCCGGAAAGAAGTGACCAGTGACCGGTAATCAGTAATCAGTAATCAGTGAACGGTTAACAGTTAGGTGTAATGACAACTAACGTTAGCATTCGATTATGCACAGCGTCAAAGCAGCTTGGATATGGATTCTCATGGATTATCTTCCTTCACCCAAGCACAATAATGTATGCTAAAAACTATTGTCATTACACTTAGGTTTTAGCTTTTGGTTTTTAGTCTTAAATTTTTAAAATGTAAGCCACATGCCGGATTCCCGGAGGCTACTGATCACTGATCACTGATCACTGGCTACTGCTTACTGCTCACTCTCGCCTTGATCCGGTAATAGATGATGATGCCTGAAACTCCCTGGGCGAAGATTCCCAGGGCCAGGATCAGGCGATAAAGGCTCCCCAAGGGTTCCCAATCGTAGTGTAGAATCCCTGCCAGCTTGGTAAGCCACCCCGTATAGCCCCCCAGGGACCCCACCGACAGCGCCAGGCCGGTGAGGGTCTGGGCCGCCAGGAACCCTACCACGATGATCCCCAGACTCCGGTGAAACTTGCGCACCTCCGCTTCTTTCATATTTTTCTCTCCTTATGTCTCTGCATGAAGATAACCATTACTCAGATGGACCCATTCCTGGGAGGTTTTGAGGTAGCGCCGCCGCCCTTGGCGGTCCCGGGAAGAGTCTGGAAACTAAGGCGATCGGCAATAATCGATGCAAGATGCCCAAGGTAGTTAACCATGCAAAAACCTACACCACTGAGGGCGGCGGCGCTACATTGCTTCCGGTTCCCAAGTTGAACGTGGAAACCGGAAGAATTTCATCCTCTCAGGGCTTCTTGGGTTTCGCAGAAATATGATTGACTGCCATAAAATTAAGACACCCAACAGCCCATGTCAGGGGAGGGGGTGATTTTTTCCAAAAAGGCATTATTTTAATGATTAAATATCTCAAGGTCCCTTGGAGGCGGAAGTCCGATGCCGAAGGAGGCTCATCATGGCGAAAGAAAAGATGTTCACCGAACCGCAGCAGATCTTGGACCCCATCGTCGAAAAGCTGAGGACTATGATGGGGGCTGCCCGGGACGCGTTTAACCGACACAGCCACGGGAGTCTGGATCAACTCAAAAGCCTTAACGATGCGGTAATTAAGGAGATCAAACAGGCCGCGGGGCAGGCGGCCGGATCCTCCCAGACCGCCGCGCCCAAGCTGGAAAACATTCTCAAACACCTGGAGGTTATCCGCGGCTCCATCCGGGGTCTGGTGGAGCCTATCCAGAAGAAGATCAAGGACGGCGTGTTGTTTTCGGATAAAGCGGTTTCACAAAGCAACTACCTCTTTGATCTTCATAGCGGCATGCTGCGCTCCATCCTGGACATCCTCAAGACCGACAACGAATTTCTCAAGAAGTACATGGTCCAGGAAGGCCGCAACCTGATTCAGTCGTGCAACGACTTTGCCACGGAGCACGAGGCCCGCATGATCGAGGGGATTTGCCTGCCCCAGGCGGCGCCCATTTATATCAACATCTTGGACCGCATGCGGGAGATTAGCCGGCAGGAAGTGGACATTGCCGGCCTCCTGGCGAAAAAGCCTTGAGGCCGGGGGGGCGCTGATTCGCACCACGGGCAGGGATCAGGGGTTAAGGGTTCTATGCCAAGTTCTGTTTCCAATGTAACAAACTTACTACTCAGAGCATAAAATATGTTGCGTTGATGTAGGGGCGGGTTTAAAACCCGCCCCTACGTTGCCCATAACCGATGCAACACAACTAATGCTCTGAGTAGTAACTGTCAACTTGCTGATAACCCTGGTCTTTTTAACCGAAAACCGGAAACCGTCTTTATCCTCACGCGGCCCGGGCCAATTTCCTGACTAAATCCCGGGGATCCACGATGTGCCGGACGAACCAGTCCTCGTAATCATCCGCGCCCAGGGCCAGGGCCAGGACCTCGGAAAAGTGGAAAATGGGGATCTTGGTCTTGGCGGTGCAGCGAATCTCCAGGTTGAGTTGGCACATGGCGCACGAGGTTACCACGCAGTTGGCCCCCGCGGCCACCGCGCTGTCGATGATCTCATTGATCAGGGGCGTGACGATCTCCGGGTCCGAGGCGGATAGAAAGGAACCGCAGCACCGGTACATCAAGGCGCTATTCACGGCCTCGGCGCCCACCGCCCCCAGGATGTTTTCCATCTCTCCCTGGTAGTATTTCTCTCGCTTCAAAGACGGGGGCCGGAAGATCGTACAGCCGTAATAGGGCACGTACTTGAGCCCCTTGAGGCTCCGCCGGGCGCTCTCCTTCAGGCGGTCCAGGCCATAGCGCACCAGGACCTCCATGAAATGGATGATTTCATGGTCCAGGGGGATGGGCCGGCCCCATTCCTCGGTCAGTTCCCGGTGTTTTTGGGGGTCCTTCAGTAAGCAGTTCCGGGCGCTGCGCAGGTAGTGGAGACACCGGGGGCACATGGCCACCAGCGGTCTGCCCCGGGGCGCCAGGGAAAGGTTGCGGGCCGCCATGCCCAGGCTGAGGTTCTTGCACATGGTCTGGGCCGAAGAAGAGCCGCAACAGTTCCAGTCCTCTATCTCGATGAGGTTAAACCCCAGAATCCGGGCGGCTTTCATCATGGATTGATTGCTCTCCGCCGCACTGGTGGATAGGGAGCAGCCGGGGAAGTAAGAAAAATCCATCATGGGATATTTACTCATTTATTTATCCCTCCAGTAACACTTGAAGAGCTGCACAATCTCTTTATTGTTCCGGACCTTGGACGGCCATAAATCCAGCTTGCGTTTAGCCAGCATCTTGAGACCCACGTCCAGGTCGCTGAGCCACCGGCCGGTCTGCATCTTGTAGCGCAGCATGATCCCCAGCTTATGGGCCCGCCCGTATTTTTCCAGGGAATGCAGCACGGTTTCGTGAAAATCGACGATGTTGGGTTTGGCGATGGCCACGCCTTCCTCCACGGCCATGGTGCGCAGGGTGTCCATGACCGCGGCGATATCGATGTCCATGGGGCATTGACTGGAACAGGTATGACAACCCACGCAGACCCAGATGGCGCCGCATTGCAAGACTTCCTGGCGCATGCCGTATTGCAGCATCCTCAGGACCACGTTGGGTGGATAATCCATGGCCTTGACGAACGGACAGCCGTTGGCGCAACTGCCGCACTGATAGCAGCGCCGGAAGTCGGTGCCGCAGCGCCCCAGGACCTTCGCGGTCAGGGAGCGGTTAAGCTCCCGGGTATCCACCGCGTCGGAGGGTTCAAGCCTTGATTGGGTTTTGCTGATGCTCATGTTAGTTCACCTTCCCTTGATTCAGGGAGCCGGAGTTTCCGGACTGGTCCTGATAATTCTGGATGGCCAGGGCCAGGGCCTCGGCTCCCAGGTTGGAGCAGTGCATCTTGTTAGGGGGCAGGCCCCCCAAGGCTTCGGCCACCACCTTCTTGGTGATCTTCTTGGCCTCTTCCAGGGTCTTACCTTTAGCCATATCGCTCACAATGCTGGAGACTGCGATGGCCGCTACACAACCGAAGGTCTGGAACTTGACGTCCACCAGGGTGTTGTCCTTAACCTTGATGTAGAAGGTCATCATGTCGCCGCACACCGGATTGCCCACTTCCCCCACGCCATCGGCATCATCGATGACCCCGGTATTGCGGGGGTTGGAAAAATGTTCCATGACGATGTCGGAATACATCTCAGGCTCCTTGGCCCTCGTCTCGGGGGCCGGCCGATTTCACCAGATCGGCCAGGGTGATGGATTCCAGTTTCTCCCGCATGGCCAGGCCGGCATCCCGCCAGATATGGCGGGTGGGGCAGGTGGAAGCGCGCTCGCAGGCCTGGGGATTTTCCGAACATTCCACCAGGGCGATGCCTTCTTCCAAGAGAATCACGATTTCCGCCACGGTGATGTCCTCCGGGGGCCGGGCCAGGAGGTGGCCGCCTTTGGGCCCCCGCACGCTGGTTACATAATTGGCCTTCTTCAAGGGAATGATGATCTGCTCCAAATATTTCACGGAAATACCCTGACGTTTAGCCACATTGGACAGATGAATGGGGCCGTCGCCATAGTGTTGGGCCATGTCCAACATCAGCCTGGTGCCATAACGGCTACGGGTGGAAAGCTTCATGATTATCCTCCTGCTACTGCTGTCATTTTTTTTCGCCATACCGGTGAAAAAGAGCGCAACCGCTCCACCGCCGGAGGCAGGTGTTCCAGGACATAGTCAATATCGTCTTCCCCCTGGTCCCGGCTCAGGGTGAAAACCACGGAACCCTGGGCCACATCCGGAGAAAGCCCGATGGCGCACAAAACCGGGGAAACCTTCAAAGCCTTGGACGCGCAGGCTGAACCCGTATTGGCATAAATTCCCTGGCGACTCAACATAAAAAGCAATGCCTCCCCTTCGATGCCCTCCAGGCAAAAACTGGCATGGCCCGGCAGCCGCATCTGGGGATGGCCGGTGTAAATCACGTGGGAAATCCGTTCTTTGATGCCGGTTACCAACAACTCCCGCAACCGGGCGAGATAAGGCCCTTTTTCCGCCAACTCCTCCAGGGCCAGCTCCGCGGCCCTTCCTAAACCCACTATGCCGGGAATGTTTTCTGTGCCGGCCCGGCGGCCGTTTTCCTGGATGCCGCCATGGATCTGGGGCACCAGGCGCAGGCGCGGGCGAAAATACAGGGCGCCGACGCCTTTGGGCGCGCCCAGGGCCGCCCCGGAAAGACTCAGGAGGTCCACTCCCAGGTCTTTGACCGCTATGGGCGCCTGGCCCGCGGTGGCCACCGCATCGGTATGAAACAACACCCCCGCGGCCCGGCAAAGCGCCGCCAGTTCCTTGATGGGCTGAATGGTGCCGATTTCATTGCTGCCGTGGAGGATGGAAACCAATACCGTATCGGGTCTCAGGGCCCTCTGGAGGCGCTCCGGCTCCACCAACCCGTAGCGGGTCACCGGCAGGAAGGTTGCCTCAAAGTCATGAAATTTCTCCAGGAACCGGGCCGAATTCATCACCGAGTGATGTTCGATGGCGGACACGATCAGGTGCCGGCCTTTATTAAGATGGGCCAGGGCCGCGCCCTTAACCGCCAGGTTGTTGGCCTCCGCGCCGGAAGAGGTGAAGATGATCTCTTCCGGGTGAGCCCCGATGAGACGGGCTACCTTGGCCCGCTGGTCCTCCAACACTTCTTTGATCTCCGCGCCCAGGTCATAGACCGCGGAGGGGTTCCCGAACCGCTCAGTAAAAAATGGCAGCATGGCTGCCATGACTTCGGGCCGCACCGGCGTGGCCGCGGCGTGATCCAGATAGACTCGCCTCATATCGCCGCCTTAATGAACCTTCTTGATGTAGAGCTTGTAAACCTCATCCGTCTCACCTTCGCAGATGCCCACGAACTCCTGGCCGTGCTTGGCGCACCACGCGGGGATGTCCTCCAGGGCGCCGTCATAATCGGTTAGGATTTCCAGCACCTGCCCTTGGCGCAATTCCTTGAGATACTCAGCCGGTTCCAGGAGATGCATGGGGCAGGCCCGGTAAACCAGGTCCACCGTAGCGTCTCCTCGGCATTGGGTGAGAAATCTCATTTTATCCTCCAGAGGGCGGAAGCTACCCGCCTGCTCTGACGTTTACCCATTCGCTATTCTATAATAGCTAGTTATATAATAAGGCGTAACGGGCTGATGTCAAGAAAAAATCATCAAAAATTTCTCTTGGATTCAAGCGATTTTGAGGGAAGGGGAGGGGGGGTAGTTGACAGTTGTTAGTGGTTAGTTGTAATGACAATAGTTTTTAGCATACATTATTGTGCTTGGGTGAAGGAAGATAATCCATGAGAATCCATATCCAAGCTGCTTTGACGCTGTGCATAATCGAATGCTAACGTTAGATGTCATTACAGTTAGTGGTTAGTGGTTAGTGGTCACGGAGCAGGTGACAGTTGTTAGGGGGGCAGGGGTTAGAGGACGAGGATATTGAAAATACCGTCTTTATGTCATCCTGAACGAAGGGAAGGATCTCAACCGTTTAAAAACATAAGATGCTTCGCTTCGCTCAGAATGACATATTACCCAAAGGGGGGTTCTGAAATAGCCTGTACTACCCCTGACACCCAACCCCTAACCCCCTGCCTTGAAAAGTTCCGAGTTTCAAGTTCGTGGGGCGGGCCTCCGTGCCCGCCAATGTAGGGTGCGTTCCACGCACCATCAACATTTGCCGCTTTTCATGCTTGACGGGTGAGCCGAAGGCCCATGGGCTACTGGGCTAAAAATTTCCCGGTTTTCGTTCAAGAAACCGGCAAGGGTTTGGGCTCCAGGGTCCCAAGCTTATTTTGGTAAGACATGTAGGGTGCGTCTTACGCACCATCCAACAAAATCCTTTGACGAATTAAGAGTGTACCAAAGGCTCATGAATAACTGCTTGGAAAAATTGCCAGTGGCCAGTTGCCGGTGACCTTTAAGAAATGTAGGGTGGGCGCGGCCCACCATCATCTCTGTTCCCTTCATCCCGAGGCCATCTCTATGGCCCGGTAAGGGCAGACGTTCAGGCACAGCTCGCAGGCAATGCAGCGCTCCCGGTCAAAGGCCACGGTCATGCCGGTGCGGTCCAGGTCCAGGGCGTGGGTAGGGCAGGGGGCGATGCACGCGGTGCAGTGGATGCAGCGCTCTTCCAGCCACTTGACCTCCCCCGCCAGGGGCTCCACCCCTAATCCGAGGTCGGTCAAAAAGCGCAGCCCGGCTTCCAGCTTCGGTTTTTTACCTGACAGTTCCACCACCATCCGGCCCCATTCGTTGGGGTTAATGCGGGCCCGCAGGATGTTGACCTCCAGGTCGTGTTCCTTGATCAACCGGTAGGTAACGGGCTGATCGATGAGATGGGGCGGAAAATTCAGCACCACTTTCTTCTTGGGCATGACCGACTCCTTATGAATAACCCGGGGAGTACTCGCAGCCGGCTTCCTGGGCGGCTTCCCAGGGGCGTTCTTTCAGGGGCTTGAACGCATAACCGGAATCCGCGCCGGGGAGGGGGGCCACGGGTTGCGACAGCAAAAAACTCCCAGCTTCGATCCACTGTTTCAGGATCAGGGCGATTTCCCTGGCCCGGGCGTAAGAAGAGAGCCCGGCAGTGACCACTTTTTTTCCATTGACGGTAATCTCCCCGGATTTGAGTTGGGCCACCGTCACTTCGGCCAGGCTACCCGGCTTGCACAGGGGATAAGCTTCGCTGTAATCCACCACCGGGGCCACCAGGTCCGCATCGCTCACCGCGGCGCAGGCCAGGATTTGCTCATCCAGAATGGGTATGGGAACCCCCAGGCCCAGGGTCAGGGTCACCCCGTATCCCGTGAAGGACGCGCCCCGGAGCCATCGGGAGCTCATTTTTTTCAAATCCCCGGTCACTGCCAGGGTCCCGGCGGGCGTCCGGGGCACGCCCCCCTCGGTGCGGCGCACTCCCGGGTTGTGTTGGGTCCCCTGGCTCAACACGAAGCCTTCCCCGCCCCCCAGAAAGATGCGGGTCCCAACCCCGATGGTGCGGTACAGGGGGTCGTTGAGCAAGGGACTGAGCTGCCCCGCGGTGCAATAATTGGCGTTGCGCATCCGGGGCTGGAGCACCCCCATATAGGTGTAGATCACCCGGTCCGAGAGGTTGACGGCCACGTTGTAATTCTGATAGGCGTTGCGCATATTGAACAGCACGGCTTCATTCATATCCGCCAGGCGGATCCAGGTATCCAGGCTCTTCCGGGGATAGCAGTCGGTGCCGTAGGCCCAGGCGGTGAGGCGCACGTCCTTTCCCGCGGCCAGGTCCTCGATCACATGGGCGCCGCCGTAGAGAAATTTTCCGGGGAAGACTTTATTTCGAGGGTCATCATCGGGCATGGCCGTGGCTCCCAGAAAAATATCCACCGCCGCGAATCCGGCATAAGCCTGGACTTCATTGAGGGTGACCCTGCCGCCTCCAATCTTGATGCGGGGATTGCTATGCCCCACATTGAAATAAGCCCCGGAAGAACACATGGGCGCGAAGGTGCCCGTGGTCACCACATCCACTTCCGCGGCGGCCCGTTTGAGGCCCTTTTGTTTTACCACCGCAATGATTTCTTCCGCGGTGAAGACCACCGCTTTGCCCTGCTTGATCTTGTCGTTGATCTCTTGAATCGTCTTGGCCATGGCTGTCTCCGGGAACCTTACGCTCCGCCTTTTTATACAATTGGGGGAAGGGGGCAACGGGTTCTGAGGTTTTGTAATATACTATACTAATATATAACGCCATAGTATTTTATCAAGGCAAAAAAACGCTTAGGCCCTAAACTTCTAAAATAGCGGCTGAGCGGGTAAATATGAACTGGTACACCGGCAAGCCTTGGCATATAATGCAGGCATGGTGTCGTGTTTCAGAGTTATCTTAACATTGTAAAGCAGTTTTTTCCCTCCCCCTTGAGGGGGGAGGGTCAGGGTGGGGGTGATTATTTTTCGCGTTATTACCAAATGTTATCACCCTCCCCCCAACCCCCTCCCCTCAAGGGAGGGGGAGTTCTGGGGGCCAAGAGACATTAAAGATATTGCCGAAACACGACAATAGGAACAGGTCAATAATACCAAGTTCTGTTTCCAGTGCAACAAACTTAAGTTTCAATTTCCTGATAATCCTGGTCTTTTTAACCGAAAACCTAAAACGGTATAATAGGGGAGGATTCTCTCAACATGTCAACCAGGAGATGGCTGGCGGGCATCATTATGGCCGCCTGGTTTTTCCCCGTAGCCGCTTATGGAGCGGCTGCCTTCAGCTTTGATTATACCTTCAAACCGGATTCCGAACCGGACGGGTTTCGCGGCATCAAGTGGCAGCAGGCGCTGTCCACCCTGGACCCCTTTAACACCATGGATATCCTGGAACTCGTGGGGCCTAACGCTTCTTACCGGAAATATTCCGAAAACCTGACCCTGGGATCGGCCAAGCTCCAAACCATCACTTATGAATTTTGGAACGGCAAGTTTGCCGGGGTGGTCATTAAGGTCAAGGGACCCGAAGATTATCGGAAATTGCGGGAATATTGCTTTAACCAGTACGGCCCGGGCAAGAGGTCCCAGGTTTATGCAAGCATGGACGTGCAGGATTTTGTCTGGAACGGCTACCTGACCAAAATGTACCTGAGATACAGCGACATGGACCGGATGGGGGAGCTGGGCCTGTATTCCATCGCCATAATGAACAAGAAACAAAAAGCCGACAACTTGTTCCAAAAGGAACTGGATAAATCATTGATCAAAGAGTGGGAAAAAACCAAGAGCAAGTAGGGGGGAGAGGGGACGCGGGGAGGGGGGACACGGAGACACGGGGACACGGAGAGGGGGGGGAAGGGGAGATGCGGGGAAGCGGGAGAACAAAAGGGGTGAACGGATTCTAATTCTCGTTCCCAAGCTGTGCTTGGGAACCAGAAGATACTAAACCCAGGCCCCTGAAACCTGACCCCTGAAACCTGACCCCTGAAACCTTTCCCCTGACCCCTGCACCCTTACTTCAAGAGTTTCCCCAAGGCCGCCAGGAATTGGCTAAGGGCTTGGTCTCCCTGGGCTTTATCGGTCTCAGGATAAGTAAATCGGACCTTCACAAACACCTCCTTGTACGCGGTGAGAAACAGGTGGGAAATCCGGGGCCCGGTAAAGGCTACTCCCGGACCGGCCGTCTGGCTATATTTAAAGCAGGCCGCCAGGGTCGGCAGTTCCCCCCCGGGGGTGTTGAGAGCGGTAGGCTGTTCCGAAATTACGCTCACCGCCTGGTATCTCCCCATTTTCTCCAGGGCGAAAATATCCCCTTTGGCCTCCCGGAAGTGGGAGCTGACCGCGGGCGACCCAAGTCCGGCGCCGAGATTCTTCTGTCCCATGTCGTAGATATAGATATCCGCTTTTATTAAGGGCTCCCCCTGGTATCCGACACTCACGCCCAACTCCGGTTGATCGTATTTATTCGCCCCGGAAAATTCCAGGGGTCCCAGATTGACGGGAAAGACAATCCCCGTCTGGGGTTCCAGATAGGGGGCAGAAGGCGGCCCTTGCCCGAAGGCCGGGATCGCCAGACAGATGATTGCCACTAGAGAAATGCAAGTCCTGACCACGCCCTTCACCTCCGCGTTTTTCCTCAGGCTACCATATTTCCCCGAATGAACCCACGGTTTACCGGCAAGATTTAGGAAAAAATCCGGGTATCCAAAACCCCTGGACGATCTTTCCGGATTTCCGCCATTGATTTCCCCCCGGCAGCCCCTATGTTGTTACCATAACCGGCAGCGGACCCCTGGCGGCTTTTTTTATAACCCATGGTAAGCCGGCCCGGATAATGCGACGAATTCTCAGGAGGAACCTATGACCTCAGCAACCGTGAATTGGCGGGAAAATTGGGAAGCCGCGGCCGCGGAAGCCAAGACCGAGAACCGGCCCTTGCTCCTGGAGCTTTATATGGATGGTTGACCGCACTGCGCGCGGTTGGTCCGGGAGACCTACCCCGACGCGGCGCTGGCTGCGGCCATGAATGAACGCTTCATTCCCGTACGCCTGGAAGGGCGGAGCCACATGGACCTGGTGCAGAAATACCAGGTGCGGGGAGCGCCCTGCACTATCATCTTTTCCCCCGAAGGGGTGGAACTGCATAGGTTCTCGGGATTCCACACTCCCCAGGAGTTCCTGATAGAATTGGCCAAAGCCGGTTAAGCGCGTCCCGGGGGGGACGCGGGGAATCGGGGACACGGAGACGGGGGGAGGGGGAGAGGGGGAGACGCGGGGACGGGGGGACACGGAGACACGGAGAGGGGGAGAAGCGGGGAAGCGGGGAATAAAATGGGTGAAAGGATTCGAAGCTATAAAGAGTTGCGAGTTTATCAAGCTGCTATGGATGCCGCGATGGTGATCTTTGAGATAACCAAGAGTTTTCCGCCGGAAGAAAAATACTCCATGGTGGACCAGATTAGACGCGCCTCCAGGTCCGTTTGCGCAAATTTAGCCGAGGCCTGGCGAAAGCGTCGCTATCAAGCTGCCTTTGTGGCAAAGCTCAACGATGCAGAGAGCGAAGCCGCTGAGACTCAGGTCTGGTTGGAGTTTGCCCAAAGATGCGGGTATCTCCATGGTCCCAAAGTTAAGGAATTTGATGAAACCTATGACCAAATTATCGGTCAACTTGTGCGCATGATTCAGGAGGCCGACAAATGGCTCATTAAATAATCTCAGCTTCCCCGCGTCTCCCCCTCTCCGTGTCCCCCCGTCCCCGTGTCCCCGGTTCTCCCCCTCCCCCCCTCTCCGTGTCTCCGTGTCTCCGTGTCTCCCCGTCCCCCCGTCTCCCTGTCTCCAGCCTACGCCTCGGCGCGGTCGCCATTTTGGGTCTTAATCTTGCCCAGGGCTTTGGTGAGTTCCACCAGGACCCCCAACCCCTGGCGGCATTCTTTGCTGCCCATCTTGAACATCAGGCCCACGGGGCCCACCGGCTTGGAAGCCTCCAGGTGCACCAACAGGGGCACATCGGTAAGCTGGTCCAGAAACTTGAGGTTCTGCAGGTCCGTCATTTTGCTGAGCAGCCGAAACGCGCCGTGCTGTTCCAGGAGGTCCAGTTGGTCGATCAATTTGGGCACGGCGATTTTCAGCAGCGGCTCCATGTCCTTCCACCAGTCTATGAAGTTTTCCATCTGTTCCAGGGACCAGGTGAAATATCTCAGACTGGGCAGGAGTTTCTTGAGCAGGGCAAAGACGTCCTCCAACTGAAACCCGGATTCCACC
Organism: uncultured Desulfobacterales bacterium; assembly: GCA_964618815.1. Lineage (GTDB taxonomy): Bacteria > Desulfobacterota > Desulfobaccia > Desulfobaccales > 0-14-0-80-60-11 > CAZUBT01. Next base: position 57,598 of record CAZUBT010000002.1, read on the forward strand.
TCCACCAGTTCGTCAGTCACCTTCTTGACCACCGGGTCCATCAAGTGGGACAGATCCCGGCTCAGATCGCTCAGGTTATCCCAGGTCCCGGCAAAAGCTCCCAACTGCTCCTCGATGCGGATGACGCCATCCAGCTTCTCCTCCACCCGGGCCAGTCGCTGCAGGATCAATTCTTCGTTGGTCATGGCCGTCTCCTTTGCCTCATAGGCATCTCGATATCCGGAGACAGGATGCCGCGCACTTTCCCGGCCAGCACAAACTGGTTTTCCAGGGGTAGATGGCTGCCTTTGAGCATCATGTTGTAATAGACCCACCGAAACATCATCTTCCCCATGTAATTGGAGAAGCTCTGCTTTAACAGGTCGAACGGTCCCAGGCCCGGGAAGGGAAACTTCCCCGGCAGGGGCTCGATCTTATAGTTGAAGTCGAGAAGGGACCCCTTCTCGTATCCGGTGGCCACCAGTCAGGTGGCGTGGCCGTCATAAGAAGGCAAGGGCGGCTGGCCGTCGATTTCCCGCACCAGGTTTTCCACGATGGTGTCGGCCTCGTAGTGGGCCACGGCCCCGGCCTTGGAAGTGGGCACGTTGGTGGCGTCGCCGATGACATAGACGTTGTCAAATTTCTTGGACTTCAAGGTGAAGTGGTCCGTGTCCACGTAGCCCATGGGATCTCCCATGTCGCTGTCGATGATGCACTGGGCCCCGAAATTTGGGGGAATGGCTACCAAGAGATCGTAGGGCACTTCCTCGCCCCCAAAGGATTTGATGGTTTTCCGGCCCGCGTCCGCCTGGGCGATCTGGAAGTTGGTGGTCACCTTGATGTTCTTTTCCTCGCAGATATGCCCCAGAATTCCTGCCGCCACCGGCTTGGTAAAGGCTGCCCCCAGGGGGGTCACCAGTTCGATTTCGATGTTGTCCCGCACCCCGTTGACCGTGAAAAACCAGTCGGCCATGAAGGCGAATTCCAGGGGCGCCACCGGACATTTGAAGGGTAACTCCGCGATGTTGATGACCACCCGGCCCTTGTTGAAATATTTCAACTTGTCGTACAGGGCCACCGCGCCGTCCTGGGAATAGAAATTGTGGATATCCTTGCCCCAGCCCTCCATCATGCCTTCCACTTCTTCCGGCACCAAACGGCAGCCGGTGGCCACCACCAGCCAGTCATAGGGATACTGATCCCGCTTGGTCTGCACCACCTTTTTGAGGGGATCAATCCCGCTGATGTCATCCAGCACGAAGTTGACCCCGGGAGGCAAGAATTTAACCTTGGGTTTGACGCAGTCTGCCGCGGTGTAGATGCCGAAGGGAATGAAGAGCCATCCGGGCTGGTAGTGATGCTGCCAGTCCCGGTCGATGACGGTGATCTGCCATTGGTTCTCCGGCAATTTTTGTCGCATCTTGGTGGCAATGATGGTGCCGCCGGTTCCGTGGCCTAAGATCACTAACTTCTTCATAATCCTGCCCTCTCTTTCTGTGAATGATGGTTAACCGGCGTATCTGCGCCGCCTGCGGACGGATTTAGTTACCTTGACTCCGGGGGATGGGGTTTCCGCGGCCCCACCAATTCAGCTTTGCGAGTGAGTTAAGTCGGTTCTCCTATGGGGAGGTCCATGGGAATTCTTAGGGTTTTTTCCGGGCGCCGATACCTTAACGAGTCGGCCACTTGGTGGATAACTGACAGAATTCCCGTGGGTTATCATCTTGGCGGCCACGATCCAACCCCTGCCGCCAAAGGAGTCGGCAATTAAATATATAAGAATAATCTATATCAGCCGACTATTTTTGATGGTGAATTAAATATACTATAATAGTTAAAATCGCAATCAGGGAAGTCAAGGAACAACCTGAAAAATTATGGGAACCGGGATAGACGGGGGAGGGGGAGACACGGAGACACGGAGACACGGAGACGCGGAGACGCGGGGACGGGGGGAAGCGGGGAAGCGGGGACGGGGCGACGCGGGGGGAGGGGGAGGGGGGAGGGGGATCAGTTGTTGAAGGTCACGCGATCAAGAGAAATGCGGGCCGATTATAGCTAACTGAATATGATATAAAAAAGTTTGGTGTTGAGAACAGAGAACAGAGAACAGAGAACAGAGAACAGAGAACAGAGAACAGAAAACAGAAAACCGTCCCCTGGCGCCTGCCCTAGCGCGTCAGCCAGTGGCCGTTGCGCACCGTGATGAAGGCATAGGGGTAAATCCAGGGGAGGAGAAAAAAAGCATAGTAGCTGTAAATGACCCCATAGATAAAATCCGAATCCCGCTCCAGCCGGAGATAGTAGATCTGGTTGACCAGGGAGACCACTCCCAGGAGGGCCAGGAATTTGATCAGGATCAAGGGATAGACGACTATGGAGATCAGCAGCATGGCGAAACCCAGAAAGGTCAAGGGAAATTCCAACAGGTTCATAAAGCATTCCACCAGGGGCATGAGGCGGTACTTGGGGCGGTAGTTGGTAAACAGGTAGCCTAACTGGACGAAGGATTCCCGGACGTTGCCCCGCTCCCAACGGAGATACATGCTGCAAACACCACTGTAAGTTTCGGGCACCATGGTATAAACCACCGCGGTGCGTTGGTAATAGGTGTAATAGCCCCCCCGTAGGATGAAATTGGTCAGGGCCCGGTCTTCGCTGTGCGGGCAAGGCGCGCCTAAAAAGGTTTGCCGCCGCCAGGCCTCCAGGCAAGGCAGGACCGCACTGCGGCGATAAGCCGATAGAGACCCCGGCGTGCAGATCACCGTGCGATACAGCGATTGGGAGGCCCGCAGATAATCCAGGTTGACAAACCGCACCCCCTGCATCTTGCCCATGAAACTCCGTTGGCGGTTATAGACCTTGACGTTGCCCGCCACCGCGCCCATCCGGTCCTCTTTGATCAACGGGGCCACCAGGTGGCGCAAGGCATCGGCTTCGATAACGCTGTCGGAATCCACGGTTACCAGGATCTCCCCCCGGCCCTGAGAGAAACCCGCGTAAAGGGCCTCCTTTTTGCCCCGGTTCCGGGGGAAGCGGATGGGCTTGATCAGGTGGGGGTAACGTTCCCGGGCCCGCTGGATATAAGACCAGGTATCGTCGGTGGAGCCGTCGTCAATGCAAATAATTTCCAGCTTGTCTGCCGGATAATCCGCCGCGGCCACGGAATATAGGGACTTCTCCACCATGGCCCCTTCATTGTAAGCCGGGATGATCACGGTGACTGAGGGTAAAGAACCCCCGCCCAAAGGGTAGGGTTTATAGCGGGCCCAGAGAATGGTGCGCAGCCCCTGAAAAATTAGTAAGGCCAGGGCATATAAGGCTAACAGGGCCGGCCAAAAGGCCGTGTAGGTATGGCTGTTCAGAAGTTGGAAATAGACCTGAAGCGATCCCGCGTACAGAGAAATTACCAGGGAAGCCCCTAACAGAACGGGGATAGACAGCTTCCAAGCCCAATCCCACCAAGGCCCGAGTTGGCTCCGGATCCAGGGCTTGACCGCCGGCCGGGGCGTCAGTCGCCAATATCTCGTCGAGGTCGCGTCTTCCATCTTATTAATTTATTCTTATCCAGGCCTGGAGTTGCTTGGTGTTGCGGGGCGCAGCCTGCATTTAGTTGGGATCGGAGGGGAAAATCATAGGCCAGAGACCTTTGTGGCTAAAAGATAGAGAACAGCCGGGGGCGGCTGTTCTCTATAAAGATTTAAAGTGTGGACAGACCCTGTTTCATCCTACTACCTCGGGGGTTCGTTGAAGTATTTTCCGACGCCCAAAATGGGAAACTCAACAACCGCCAGAGGAATGGCCACCTGGGACGCCTGATCCATGGAGCCGGCGGTGCGCAAGCGGAAGGTTACCAGGGCCCCGGGACCCATCATCACCTGCTCGTTGCCCACCGGACCCTCCATATAGCCGCAAGCGGTGTTTAAAATAATGACATCTCGTTCCACCGTCTGGCCATCCTTGAGAATGCCGGCCTCAAGGAGCCGGGCTTCAAAGTTGGTTAGCAGGGTGGCATCTTCCACCCTGGCCGTCCCCTGCTCCCCGGTGATGGGTCGCCAGTTTTTCTGCACTCCCAAGAGCTTGCCTCTCCCGCTGAGGCGCAGGACCAGAGAACTCCCCACCATTGGCGTACCCTGATAGCGGCGTCCCAGAACGATTATATAGTCCGAGGGGTACTCTACCAGAGGTTCATCCGTATCACCCTTGACCGCGGCGGTCCATATCTGGGAGGTGGAGATCACATCAAACATTTCGTAAGGGCCCAGTTGCACCAGCTTATATTTCGCCACACTTGCAAGGGCCCATTCCAGGGCCTGCTTATTGTCCTCCTTCGGGGCCGGAACGGACATTAATTTGGCAGTTTCTGAGTAAGTATAAGCCCCCGAAGCCTTGTTGACCCAGTAGATTTTGGAGCCGACTTTGGCGCTTAAGATATCGGTCTGGTCCCGTTTCGGGGTTGAGGAGGACTTTTTCCCGGAGAATTGGGTTATCAGTTTGCTCAATTGAGCATTAACCTGCTCCTGGGAAACAGGCTGCAATTGCAACAGAGGCAGACTCTGGGCCGGCATCTGAAAACTCTCCCGGCGGATGGGAATGGTCTTGAAACCCAGTTGTCTACCGACCAATTTGTTCTTGATTTGGTACAGAGCCAGATTGTAATCGCCCTCCGCCGAGATGGTTTCGGGGGGCGCCGGAAACCCTGAGAACATAAGGAATATTGCTATAGCAAAGAGCCATTGGGTTATTCTCCGGGGAAGCGGCATGTCAATATCCTCTTTAGCAGTGAGACCTGGGCAAGCGTCTCCGGGTTGATAACCGCGATATCACTCGAAATGCTCTAACCGGAAGCACATGGGTCAAGAACGGTGGCATTGTGCGATTTCCCTTACCAGTTCTCCAGTTTTTTTACCCACCTGGCCACCCAGAGATTTGGCGTTTTTGTCAAGTTGGGCTTGGGTAGGTCGAAGGTATCCGTGTTCATATAGGAGGTTTCCAAGAGTTTTGCCAACTGGTTTTCCGTCAGGGTGTCCGTATTGTTGATGGAGTCGAAGTACTCGGCGGAAATGGCCGAAGCCACATAACTGGGCTCCACCATAAAATAGGCCGCTTGCACCGGCATCCCCGCCTTCAAGGCGTCGGCAAACCATTGCAGGTCTCCCAGGTCCGTAAGCGGATAAGACTTGTAGTGTCCCAGAATCAGATGGAAACCGGCCCAGGTCCGCCGGAAAGCCTTGATCCCGATGGGCAGGAACTTGGAGCCGTCCTTATCGGTCACGATCACCGCCTGGCAGCCATGGAAGATCAGCCATTTCAGGGTTCCTCCCAGGCCCCCTTCCAAATCTACGGTAGTTCCCGGAGTGTTGCCCCCAGCCTCATCCTGGGCGGTTTTCTGGATGGTGTAAGGCACATCGGTGCGATAATGGTAACCCAATAAAACCGAGGTGAAGGGCTCCCACAGATAAACCACCGCTCCCGGATACCCGCTCCCGATGGGAAAATCCGTATAGAGATATTCATACGGGAGCTTCCAGGTCCCCCAGTCGCACCAGTTGCCGCTGATTTTTTCCCACACCCCGTAGTTGTTGGTCCAGAAAGCTTCTTCCACATAGCAGTTATGCGGGGGGGTGACCATATTGTTATGGCCGAAGAAGAACATCATGTCGAACTGGTTCCAATGGGCCAGTGAACCCGGGACAGGGAAAATAGTATAAATGTTAACTTCTTGATTGAGGCACCGGACGGAATGCTCGCGGATGTAATTGTTCTGGGACCATTCCACCATCAGGTGCCAGAAAAGCCCATAGGGATCGTTATTCCAGCCTGGGAAGACCTTGACTTTCCATTCCTCCGTGTTATACGTTCCATAGGTGGAGAGGCTGTACACCCCAAGCTTGTAATCGTCCAGGCCCGGGTGGGCCGGGCCGCAGAGCACAAGCAGGGAGAGACAAGCGGCCCCCCATAGTGCAAGTCGTTTGCATCTGCCGAACTTTTTCATCGAATCCTCCCGTTTTCCCCGGTCCTCCCTGATCATGAGCCGGAAGCCGGGATTGCGTCATGCGCCGAGGTCCGGATGGGCGTGTTCAGTTTTTGGAACGTTTTGTTTTTATAATATCCTTACAGTCATAAATATATTGCAAAATCTAAGCCAAGATTATGCGGCAACCTTGGCCACCGCAGTCAACAATGGTTTGGGAACCCCTCTCCACGAGTTTAACCCCGATAAGGTTCATCTTCTTGCAGCCGATTTGTTTTGTGGACAATATTATAGCACAAATTTCAATAAAGAGGTAATTAACCCCAGCATTGTCAGGTTAGGTTTTTGTAAAGAACTGAAAGTACGGTTATCTTCCAGGGGAATCCGGGACCTTAAATCGAGAATGGCCTACCTTTATCACCTTGCCCCAAGCGCATTCGCCGTCATCCGAAGAAAAGCGCTCATGGTTGGGAAAAATCTTATCGCCGGCTTGCTCATGGCATGGTTGGAACAGTCATTCATGGGCCTGTGGCCCACCCGTAAATTATGAAAAGTCCTGATGGGCATACTCCCAACTTTGAACCTTGAACCTTGAACTTTTCGGAGCAGGAAGTCACACCTAAGCCCATTAACTGCAAACGCCGCATCGGGTTTTCATCGCGGTTAATTTCCTTTAATCTCACAAAAAACGGCCTCGCCATTTCCGGCGAGGCCGCTTCATTTTATGGCGGCTAAGCGTTATTTAACCGCCGAAGGGATCCAGATTCATGAACGGCTGCAGCCGCGGCAGCGGCGGCGCCTCGGCCTGCCGGCCTCCGGCCCCCACCGCGGGGATGGTGAAACTCTGATCATTGCCGGCGGCATTCTGTCCGGCATTGATGACAATTTCGGGATGGTCAAAGGGCGCCGCCTCAAAGGCCACCCGGTTATCCGTCAGGGTTAGCAAAAATGCGATAATGGCTTCATGCCGGGCATCCTGGCCTTGGAGGGGAAAGAGCTCAACAATGGCCGGATGCAGGTTGCGGGCGTTCCTCCGGGGGAAGTTGCCGCCCCGGGCGTAAAAGTCCAGGATCTGCCCCAGGGTTCCCACGCTGCCGTTGTGGAAATAGGGGCCGGTGAGTTCAACATTGCGTAAGGTGGGCACCTTGAAGGCCCCCTGGATCATGTCGGTGCGCCGGGTTTGCTGGGGATCGATGGGAAAGGGCGGGATCATGGCCGCCATCTCCGCGGGCAGCAGGCCCCTGAGATTCAGGAAGGCCAGGGCCGTGTAGGACAAGGGGAAGGTGCGGTTGCGGTTGGCCGGCGGGCGGGGCCGGGTGTCCAAGGGCGGCGTGGAGCCGCCCCGGCCGATGTCCTCCCGGGTGGGCCGGACCCCGATGTTGTAAATCCCTTCATCCACGAAGGAAAGGCCGAACCGGGCTTGGAGTTCCGCGCCGATGGCGCCGCTGGGGGGTGTGCCCACCGCAGAGAAGCCCTGAATAGCGATCTGAGTATGGCCCTGAAATTCCGGCCCCCCGTGGCAGGCGCCGCACCCCATGGACAGGAAGAGTTCCAGGCCCAATTCCTCCTGGGGAGTGTAAACCGGCAGCCCTTCCTGGAACTGGTCGAACTTGGTGTCATTGGCAATGAGAATGGTTTCGTACATCATCATGGCCAGCCCCAGGAACATGCTGAAGTTGGCTTCCATCTGGGTGAATTCGTTGGTGTTGAGGAGGCCCGCGGCTCCCGGAAAAAAAGGCCCCGCCCTCGAGGAGGACGGGGCCTGCTTTACGTCAGCTTGCCGGTCGTTACGGGTTAGCCGGGTCCAGGAAGGGCTTCAGAGGCGGCAGTGGCGGGATGAGCGCCGCCCGGCCACCCGCGCCCACGGCGGGCCGGGTGAAAGTGAGGTCCACGCCGGTCGTGGGGTTAATCCCGTTGGGAATGATGATCTCGGGATGGTCAAAGGGCTTCGCCTCCTGGCGCACCCGCTCATCCGTGAGGGCGTTCAGGAAGGCCAGGATGGCCACGTGCCGGGCTTCCTGGTTCTGCAGGATGCCGATTTCCACAATCGCGGGGTGGAGATTCCGGGCATTCTGCCGGGGGAAATTGCCGCCCCGGGTGTAGAAATCCAGGACGTCCCCCAGGGTGGCCACGCTGCCGTTGTGCAGAAAAGGCCCGGTGAGTTCCATATTGCGGAAGCTGGGGACTTTAAAGGCTCCCTGGGTCATATCCACCCGCCGGTTGGGCGGCGGAATTTGGGGCAAGTCCGGCACAAACGCCGCCAATCCCGCCGGCAGCCCCGGGGGACGGCCCAGGAATTTGTTCATGGCCAGGGCCGAGTAAGACAGGGGGAAGTTCCGGTTCCGGTTCAGAGGTCGTACCCGGGTGTCCAGGCCATTCGCGGTGAAGCCCCCCCGCCCGACATCTTCCCGGGTGGGCCGCACGCCGACGTTGTAGATGCCCTCATCCACATGGGAGGGACCGAAGCGCACTTGAAATTCCAGGCCGATGGCCGCGACGGGCAACTCGATTATGGGCGCAAAGCCCTGGGTCTCTATCTGGTTATGTCCGGCAAATTCCGGCCCGGCATGACAGGCGCCGCAGCCGGAAGCCAGTAGCAGCTCCAGGCCCAATTCCTCTGTGGGGCCGAAGGCCGCCGGGTTGAACCCCTCCTGGAACTTGTCGAAGGGGGTGTCGTTGGAGATGAGGGTGTTCTCAAAGAGCATCATGGAGATGCCCAAGAACAGGGAGAAGTTGGCCTCCATCTGGTTGAACTGGGCGGTGTTGTCGGCGCCCGCCGCGCCGGCCACCACGGTGGGGACGCCGCCCACCAGCTCCACGTGGTGCGTGTTGTTGTTCCAGAAGCGATCCTGAAAGGCAGCCTGGATCAAGGCCGCATAGCTGGTGTTGAGACCCTTCAGGGTGGTGCTGGGATTGGGGCTGTTGGCTAAAGGTCCCAAAACCGAATCATCGGCTCGCACGTCCTGCAAGGCCAGGGGTTCGCAGCCGGCATGCAGCATCTTCTTGCCGATCTTCTGAAAGGTGCGGCCCACAAAAGACATCTCCACCGTGTTCGTGGGTGGCCCCACGGCCTGGGAGGCCAAGGCCGCGAATTTCATCCGCACCGTCTCCGGAGTCAGCGTGAGGCCCTGGTCGTTGACGAACACCCGGGCATTATCATCCGCCGGGCCGAAGGGATTGACCCCGTTAAACACCACGTTGGCCCGGCCGTCCCAGAAGGTGTCGAAGTTGAACGCCGCGTTGATATAGGTGGGGGCGTTGCGCCCGGTGACCTGGCGGACGTTGAACCCCGCGGCCCCGCCCACCCGGAACAGCGGGTCCACCAGAGGCGTCCCGGTTTCCACCGCGGACCATGATGGGGCGAGTTTGATGTCCACGAATGTGGTCAGCCGGACTCCCTGGGAGCCCACCACGTCATCCGAATCCCGGAGCACCGGGGAGGACTGGAAATCCACCGGCGGCACCCGCTGGTGAAAGGGAAACTGGGGATCAGTAACCACGGAGTTTGCCGGACCCACATTAAACCGCCGGTTAAATCCCGGATTCAGGGTGTTCCGGGTGCGCACGTCCGCACCCGCGTGGAAGTGGCAAGTGGCGCACGCGGTTTGGCCGTCGCTCCCCAACTGCATGTCCCACAGCAGGGCCTTGCCCAGGGCGATGGCCGCCGCCCGGGCCTCGGGCGTAATGCCGCCGCCAGGGGTGTCGGTCCTGAGGAACTGGTTCAGATTGGGAGGTTCAATGACATCGACAAATTTGAGGGACGCCGGGGCAAAAGGATTACCCGGCGGCCCCGGCAAGGGCTGCGCCCAAGCGCCGCCCCCCATCAGGGACACTCCCAGGAATACTATGACCAGACCCAGGGGGAACTTCCCCAACCTGCGCAGAAACCCTGGAAAAAACCCGGTCGCCCCATACCTCGACACCCTATCCACATATATCCCCATAGCCTCTTCTCCTTTCCATATCGGGAAAATTTCTGACCCCATTATCTTATATAGATAAATTTCTGACTACGATATCGGCAATTGTACCTATTTCACATTAGGCATAAATACCATTTTTCTCCCGGACAGGAATTCACCCCAAAGGCAACCTCATGGGCTCTAAAAAGCGCTAATCACGGGCATCACCGGTCAGGATGGAAGTTATCTCGCAGAGCTCCTCCTATCCAAAGGCTATGAAGTCCATGGACCGATCCGCCGGGCCGGCACTTTGGAGACCTAACGGATTCCGGCCAACTCAACCATTTAGTATATAACATCCAGCCTGATGAGATTTTCATTTAGCGGCCCGGAGCCATGTGCGGGTTAGCTTTGATATACCCGAGCCTACACGGGACATCACTAATCCCAAATTAATTTAGATAGTTAAACAAAACTAATTTTTACGAAGTCATCAATTCTGCTCACCGCTCCCGCTCCAGCCCCCAGGCCACCCAGGTAAAACTCTTTTCCGGCGGCAGTTCTATGACCCATTCATCCCGGGCCACCCGGCGCGGCCGGCGCCAGCCCGCGCTCCGGTAGGCGCGCCACAATTCCTCTTCCTGGGTATCCTTGAAGCCCGAAAGAATCAAGCATCCGCCCGGCGCGGCCAGGCGGGTCAGTTCCGCCACCTTGTCCATCTGTACGCCCCAGGGGAGGTTGGCCAGGATTATCTCGAAGGGTCCTTTCAGGCATTCCGTGGACCCTTGGACCACCCGCACCGCGCCCTCCAGCCCGTTGCGCCGGGCATTGTCCCGGGAGATGCGGGCCGCCTGCCGGTTGATATCCACTCCCACACAAAAGCGCGCCCCCAATCCCGCGGCCGCCAGGGTTAAGACCCCGGAGCCGCAGCCCACCTCCAAAAATCGCGGGCAGGGCCGCATCCCCAGGATCTCCTTGAGCACATCCAGGCACAGACGGGTGGTGGGATGCCCCGGGGGGAACACCCGGGGGGCCTGGACCACCCAAACCCGCTCTCCCGGCTTCGGCAGGTAAGGCCGCCAGGGGGATCGGAGGACCAGATGGGGGGTTAACCGGTAAAACATGCGACTTATGCGCCTTTGCGCCTTTGCGCCTTTGCGTGAGAAATATTCATTTCCCACCCACGTCAATATTGACCCCGTTTGCCTTTTTGGATAAGAATAAAAACGAATGTTAAAAAAAAACCGGAGATTTTTCAAGACTTACTATTGGATAGGTCATATCTTCCTTGGAATAATGGAAAAAATTCTCCTGACCCGAACGGGCTACGAGCAATTGATGCGGGAGTTGGACCTCCTCAGCCGGGTGGAGCGTCCCCAGATTGTTCGGGAGCTTCTGGAGGCCGCCCAGGAGGGCCGGGTGGAGCGCAATGCCGATTTCCAGATAGCCCTGGCCCAGCGGCAAAAGTTGGACCGGCGCATCCGACAGTTGCAGCAGATCCTGGCCCACGCCGAAGTGTTGGTGGGGAGCAACGTGGATGCCAATCAGGTCCGGTTCAATTCCCGGGTCCGGGTGGTGAATAACGCTACCCAAAAGGAATATGAATACAGGCTGGTGGGTCCGGTGGAGGCTGACGCCTCCCGTGGGTGCATCTCCATCGCCTCGCCCCTGGGCCGGGCTTTGATGCATCGCGCCCCCGGCGACCTGGTTCAGGTTAAGACCCCCAAGGGTTCCAGCAGTTACCGGATTCTGGAAATTCACCGGGACGAGATATGAACGGCCACTCCCATAGCCACCCGCACCCGCATCCCCATGCGCATCGCTTCCGGAGCAGCCGAAAGCGCTTGTCCCTGGCCTTCTGGACCCAGGCGGCTTTTTTTCTGGTGGAATTGATCGCCGGACTGCTCACCAACAGCCTGGCCCTTCTGGCCGACGCGGGTCACATGCTCATGGATGTGGGCGCCCTGGGGATGAGCCTCCTGGTCCTATATTGGACCGCCAAACCTCCCACGGCCCGGAAGACTTACGGTTACCACCGCCTGGAAATCCTGGTGGCCCTCATCAATGGGTTGGTGCTCTGGGCCATGGCCGGATATATCCTTTACGAAGCTTACGGCCGCTTTTTCCAACCACCCCGGATCAGCGGCCTGCCCATGCTGATGGTGGCCTTCCTGGGGCTGCTGGTGAACCTTCTGGGGCTTTATGTCCTTTATCCCTCCCGGGAACACAGCATCAACCTGCGCTCCGCGTTTCTCCACCTGCTGGCCGACTCCTTGGGGTCCGTGGCGGCCATGGCCGCGGGGGTTGCCATCCTCTGGCAAGGCTGGTACTGGTTCGACCCCCTGGCCGGGGCCGTGGTGGGAATCATGGTTATTGTGGGAACCTGGCAACTGGTGTGGGAGGCCGCGGACATTCTGTTGGAGGCCACCCCGAAGCACATCAACCTGGCGGAAGTCCAGGCCGCGCTGGCCGCAAATCCCGGGGTCCGGGAGGTGCACGATCTCCATGTGTGGACCATCACTTCCGGGATCTACGCCTTAAGCGTCCATGTGGTGGTGGACGCCAACGACAACCGAGACTGCCTCACCACGGAATTGGAAGAGCTCCTGCGCCGGCGCTTCGGCCTGGAGCATACCACCATTCAAACCGAGGGGCCCGATTTTGATAACCCCCGGGTGTGCCCCTTGAACCACCTGGCCGGAGGTTAGAAAAAGACAGTTGCCAGTTGCCGGTTATTAGTTATTAATGGATGGTGGTTTGTTTCAATTTGCTATTTGCCAGTTATTAATCATAGCATTAAAAGAGCCCCTGCTTTTTCCCCCTCCCCCTTGAGGGGGAGGGCCGGGGTGGGGGTGGAGGTAATCTATTTTCTGCTCCGAGTAATATCAGTAGTCAGTGCTCTCGGGTAAGGTCAAATTCTTTTAACCGGCAACTGACTACTGGCAACTGACAACTACTGACTTGAGGAGGACTCATGTCTCAAAGCTTGTGGGAACTTAAGCCGGAGAGTTTGCGCGTCGTTTGTGATCCGGACTCTTTGGGGTTCGAAACCACCATTGATTTAACCCCCTTGAAAGAGAAAGTCGTGGGCCAGGACCGGGCCGTGCAGGCCCTGGAATTCGGTCTGGGCATTAAGGACCTGGAATATAATATCTTTGTGGCGGGTCCCCCCCGGGCCAATAAGACGGAAATGATCATGGCCTATGTGAAGGAACTGGCCGCCGCCCAGCCTCCCCCCCCGGATTACATCTATGTCCACAACTTCAAGGACGGCGAGCGGCCCCAGGCTCTGAGCCTGCCCGCAGGCAGAGGCCGGCTCCTGAAAGCCGACATGGAGGAACTCATCGCCACCTTGCGGGTGCGCATCCCGGAAGTCTTTGAAAGCGAGGACTACTCCAGCCGGCGGGAAGCCCTGGTGCACGGCTTTACCCAGGAACGCAACACTATCCTCCAGGGGTTGGACGCCAAGGCCACTGAGGAAGGCTTCATTCTCAATATCGCTCCCACCGGCCTGATGATTTTCCCCGGCAAGGAGGGCAAGCCCATGAGCGAGGAGGATCTCAAGGCTTTAGGCGATGAGGAGCGGGAAACCCTGCGCCAGAAATCCACCGCCCTTCACACGGAAATGAACGAGGCCATCCGCAATATCCGCAAGATGGAAAAGGAGTTCCAGGACAAGGAAAAAGGGCTGGATCAGGAAGTGGCCATGTATGTGGTGGGCCATGAAATGGAAGACCTCCGGGAGAAGTACAAAGACCTGGAACAGGTGATGGAGTACTTAAATGAGGCCCAGGAAGACATCCTCAAGAATATCGATGAGCTAAAAAAGCGTCCCGGCGCCCCCGGCCCCTTCCCCTTTCCCACCCCGGAGCCCACTTTTACCCAATACCAGGTGAACGTGTTGGTAGACCACTCCGAGTCCAAGGGCGCGCCGGTGGTGTTGGAAAGCAATCCCACCTACCCCAATATTTTCGGGGCCATCGAACGCAAGGCCCAGTTCGGCGCACTGCTCACGGATTTCACCTTGATCCGGCCCGGCGCGGTGCATAAGGCCAACGGCGGCTACCTCATCCTGGAAGCCCTGCCCCTGCTCAGGTGGTATTTCTCCTATGAAGCCCTGAAGCGCTGCCTCAAAGAAGGGGAGATCAAGATCGAAGACGTGGCGGAGCAGCTCGGTCTCATCTCCACCCGGGCCTTGCAGCCTCAGCCCATCCCCCTGGATATCAAGGTCATCCTGGTGGGGGACCCCCATATCTATCAGCTCCTCTACATCTATGACGAGGATTTCACCAAGCTCTTCAAAATCAAGGCCCACTTCGACTGGCGCATGCGTCGCACCGACGACCACGTCCAGAAGTTCTGCTCCCTGGTGGCCGGCTACTGTAAAGATGAAAAGCTCATGCCGGTGGACAAGACCGGTATGGCCCGGCTGGTGGAGTACGCCGCGGAACTGGCCGGCCACCAGCAGAAGCTCACCTTGCAGCTCAAGGAAGTCCTGGATGTCCTGAAAGAAGCCAATTTCTGGGCCCGGAACCACACCCACGAAGTGATCTTCGGCGCCGACGTGGACAAGGCCATCCAGGAGAAAACCTACCGCTCGGACCTGCCGGAAGAAAAGCTTCAGGAGCTCATCGAAGAAGGCACTCTGTTCATCGAGACCTCCGGCAAGGTGGTGGGCCAGATGAACGGTCTGTCGGTTTACGCCCTGGGAGACCATGCCTTCGGCCGGCCCAGCCGCATCACCGCCATCGTGGCCTTGGGCCGGGACGGGGTGGTGGCCATCGACCGGGAGGCCCAACTGGCCGGCAATATCCATAACAAGGGCGTCTTGATCCTGGCGGGGTATCTAAAGAGCTGCTTCGCCCAGGACAAGCCCTTGACTCTGTCCGCCAGCCTCACCTTCGAGCAGAGCTACGGCATGGTGGAAGGGGACAGCGCCTCCGGCGCGGAACTGGTGGCCCTGCTCTCAGCCATCGCCGATCTGCCCCTTGCCCAGAATATCGCCATGACCGGCTCCGTGAGCCAGCGCGGCGAGTCCCAGCCCATCGGCGGAGTCAACTGGAAGATCGAAGGGTTTTATAAGGTCTGCAAAGCCCGTGGACTGGACGGCACCCAGGGGGTCATCATCCCCAAAGCCAATGTCCAGGATCTGATGCTGAAAAAGGAAGTGGTGGACGCGGTGCAACAAGGCCGGTTCCATGTCTGGGCCATAGGACACATCGACGAAGCCCTGGAACTCCTCACCGGCCTGCCCGCGGGCAAGCGCCTGGAGGACGGGACCTGGGAGCCGGACACCGTCAACGACAAGGTGGACCGAAAGCTGCGCCACATGATGGAACTGGCCCGGGAACTGATGAGGCCGGAGGACGGCCCCAAGCCCTCCTCCCCGCCGCCGCCTTCCGGCGCCTGCCCGGGGTGATCATGTAGGGTGCGTTCCACGCACCATTCCATGGCATATATCCGTGGGGCGGGCCTCCGTGCCCGCCATGGTAAAGACAACCGGCCGCGGTAAAATCACCGGGAAGGGCGGCGGCCGGCAATCCATAGGGCGGGCCGTGCCCGCCGAAACCTGGCGGCCACGGGCCCTCCTATAATGCATCTTGCCGGCGCGCCTATAAAATTGCCTGACGCCATAAAATTACGTTTTTTTAGAGGATACTTATTATGAAAAAGGCCAAACTGCTCATTCTCTGGATCATTTTCATGATAGGTCTGCTCACCCCCCTTTGGGCCGCGGCGCCCGGCGCCGGTATCTCTCCCGACGAGGCCCTGAAGCTGCTCAAAGAGGGCAATGAGCGTTTTGTCGCCGGCAAGCCCCAACATCCCAACCAGACCGGGGAGCGCCGGGCCATGACCGCCGGCCAGGGGCAGAAGCCCTTTGCCACCCTGCTGAGCTGCTCCGACTCCCGGGTCCCGGTGGAAGTTATCTTTGACCGGGGCATCGGGGACCTTTTCGTCATCCGGGTGGCCGGAAACGTGGCCGCGGTGGATGAGCTGGGCGCCATGGAATACGGCGTGAACCATCTCAACACCCCCCTGGTGGTGGTCTTGGGCCACAGCCAGTGCGACTCAGTCTCCGCGGTGGCGGAAGGCGCCAAGGTGCACGGCCACCTGGCCGCGCTGGTGAAACCCATCCAACCCGCGGTGGCTAAGGCCAAGGCCGAGAACCCCGGGGTAAGCGGCGAGGCCCTGGTGAACGCGGCCATCAAGGCCAATGTCTGGCAGGCCATTGAGGACATTTTCCATAAGAGCAAGAACATCGCCGGCAAAGTGAAGGCCGGCAAGGCCAGGGTCCTGGGCGCCCTGTACGAACTGGACACCGGCCAGGTGCAGTGGCTGGGACCCCACCCCAATCAGGATAAATTAGTGGGCGCGGCCAAGGCGGCTCCTGCCGACAAGAAAAAGAAGGGTAAGCCCGGAGACAAAGGCAAGAAGGGAGCTTAGACCATGCAATGCCGCCGCCTGCAGCGGCGTCTATGCCGGCAAGGGCCCCGGAGCGTCACCGGAAAATTTTCAGACCAGTCGCTCAAGAGCCAGGGGCTCATCCGTAAATCATGAAAAGGGGCGGCCTTTTAATGATGCGCAGTGCGCCCCCTGCGCCAAGGGCCCGTGGGGCGGGCCTCCGCGCCCGCCGTCATCCTCATCCCTCAACCAGGTTGATACGGTTCGTAGGACGCACCCTACATAAACTTTTTAAGGCAGTTGTTCATGGGCCTGTGGCCCACCCATAAATTATGGAAAGGTGCTTGGCTTAGTCGGGGACGCTCCATTCTTTCAACTTTGAACCTTGAACTTTGAACTTTGAACTTTGAACTTTTCAGACAAGAGGTCTCTTAATAAACTTAGAGGAACTAAAACCATGACCACTGAATCCGACGCCCTGGCTTATCGCCGGCGCTATCGCGGCTTAATCGGCGTCAAGAGCAAGATGCCCATCCGGGATATGTCCGTGTTGAGCCGCATCTATACCCCCGGCGTGGGGGCCATCTGCCGGGAGATCGACAAAAACCCCGCCTCCTCCTACCAATACACCTGCCGGGGCAACTCCATCGCTCTGATCTCCGACGGCAGCCGCACCTATGAATTCGGCAACATCGGGGCCATGGCGGTGCTCCCCAAGCTGGAGGCCAAATCCGTCATCTACAAGACCTTCGCCAACGTGGACGCGGTGCCCATTGCCCTCAACACCCAGGACGCCGACGAGATTGTGGAGATCGTGCGCTGTCTCGCCCCCTCCTTCGGGGGCTTTTGCCTGGAAAGCATTGCCGCGCCCAAGTGTTTCACCATTGAGAGCCGCATCCGCAAGGCCGTCCGGGTCTCCGTGCTGCACCATGAATTCCACGCCGCGGGCATCATTGTGCTGGCCGCGCTCACCAATGCCCTTAAGGTGGTGGGCAAAAGCCTCACTGAGGTCAAGATCGTCATCAACGGCGCGGGAGCCGCGGGCATCGGGGTGGCCAAGGGCCTGTTGGTGGCCGGGGTGGACAACGTGGTGCTCTGCGACCGCCACGGGGCCCTCCGGGTTTACCGAATGGTGGGGATGAATTGGGCCAAGTCGGAAATCGCCCGGCTGATGCGGCCTCATGAGGTCAAAGGGCACTTGGCGGAGGTGATCAGAGGCGCGGACGTGTTCATCGGCCTCTCGGCTAAGGGCCTGGTCACCCAGGAGATGATCGCGTCCATGGCCCGGGACCCCGTGGTCTTCGCCCTGGCCCTGCCGGAGCCGGAGATCGGCGAAGCCCAGGCCAAATCCGCGGGCGCCCGGGTGGTGGCTACCGGCCTGTCGGACAGTGACAATCAAATCCGGTCCTCATTGGTGACCCCGGGGTTTTTCCGGGGGTGCCTGGATGTAGGCGCCAACCGGGTCAATGTTCCCATGTACCTGGCCGCGGCCCATGCCCTGGCGGGCATGATCCCCGAAGAGAAACTCTCTCCCGATAATATCATTCCCCGGCAGATGGATTGGCGCATCTCCCCGGTGGTGGCCAGAGCCGTGGCCCAGGCGGCCCAGGAAACCGGAGTGGCCCAACTGACGCCGCCCGATGTCACCCCGGAGATGGTCTATGAACGCACGGAACGCTACATCTACGAAGGGGAGTTGGCCTGGCTGCCGTCCGAAGGCCAGGATTACGGCAAATTGAGCATCGACCAGGAGTCCTTGGAACTGCATCGCCGCTACCAGGGGTGCATCCAGATTTATACCAAGGTGCCCATCAAGGACGAAGTCATTTACAACCGCTTATATGCCCCTAAAGCGGTGGCCGAGGTCTGCCGCAAGATCATGGACGACGCCATGGCCGCGTATGACTACACCTGCAAGAACAACCTGGTGGCCATCGTCACCGACGGCAGCGCGGTCCTGGGCCTGGGCAATATCGGTCCCCGGGCCGCCCTGCCGGTGTTGGAAGGCAAGGCGGTGCTGTTCAAGACTTTCGGGGGGGTGGAAGCCTTTCCCATCTGCATCAGCACCCAGGAGACCGACCTGGTGGTCCGATTGGTGGAAAACATCTCCCCGGCCTTCGGCGGCATTAATCTGGAAGATATCTCTTCGCCTCGCTGTTTTGAAATCGAAAAGCGGCTGGAGGAGTTGCTGGATATTCCGGTGTTCCATGACGACCAGCACGGCACCGCGGTGGTGGCCATGGCCGGGCTGATGAACGCTTTGAAAATCGTGGACCGCAAACTGGCTGAGGTGAAGATTGTGTTCAACGGCGCCGGCGCCTCTGCCATCGCGGTGGCCAAAATCCTCATCCTGGCCGGGGCCCGAAACATCATCGTCTGCGACACCACCGGGGTGGTTTACAAGGGGCGTCCCAGGGGGATGAACTTAATCAAGGAAGAGCTGGCGGAAATCACCAACCCGGAAAGGCTCAAAGGCGCCCTGGCCGACGCCTTGCGGGGCGCGGAGGTCTTTATCGGGCTGTCCGGCCCCGACGTGCTGACCCCGGACATGATAAAGTCCATGGCCTCGGCCCCCATTGTCTTCGCCCTGGCCAATCCGGACCCGGAGATTCACCCGGAGGCCGCCAGACTGGCAGGGGCCGCGGTGGTGGCCACCGGCCGGTCGGATTTTCCCAATCAGGTGAACAACTGCCTGGCCTTTCCAGGGATCTTCCGGGGCGCTTTGGACATCCGGGCCCGGGGCATCAATGACGCCATGAATATGGCCGCGGCCCACGCCATCGCTCACCTGGCCGGGGACAAACTGAGTCCCGATTATATCCTGCCGGGGGCCATGGATTTCCGGGTTCCCCCCGCGGTGGCCGAGGCCGTGGCCCGGGCCGGCATGGAAACCGGCGCGGCCAGGATCCACCTGGAACCGGAGCAGGTGGCCCGCCACACCCGGGAATTCATTTACGATGAAAGGCTGTCTTTGATTTAATTTTTACGCTATCGGCGTCTTGGCGAGACACAGAGTTCACGCCAAGGCGCCAAGGTATTATAGGTTTATCAGGTTGTTACCGAAAACCAAAAACAGAAGACCGAAAACCCTTTTGCTACAAATCACCCCAAGCGGCAAAGGGCAAACCCCATAGGAGGATAAGCCATGAGAACTTCTAACCCCGCGTTGGGAGACAATACCTTTACGGGATTCCCCCGCCTGGCCGCGGCGGAAGCCATGACCATCCAGGGGACGGTGAACAAGGCCGCGGTGCTGTTAATCTGCGTTTTGGTCACCGCCAGCTGGGTCTGGTCCATGTTTTTCAAAACCGGCAATCCCGGCGTGGTAATGCCCTGGCTGGTGGTGGGGGCCATCGGCGGCCTCATCGTAGCCCTGGTCACCATCTTTAAAATGACCTGGGCTCCGGTAACCGCGCCCATTTATGCCCTCCTGGAGGGTCTGGTCATCGGCGGGGTGTCGGCGCTGGCGGAATCCCAATTCCCGGGGATCGTCATACAGGCGGTGGCCCTCACCTTCGGCACCTGCCTGGCCCTGCTCATGGCTTATAAGTCGGGACTGATCCGGGCCACGGAAAACTTCAAATTAGGGGTGGTGGCCGCCACCGGCGGCATCGCCCTGTTTTACCTCGTTACCTTCATCCTCTCCTTCTTTGGGGTGCGGATGGCCCTCTTTTATTCAAGCGGCTGGGTGGGCATCGGCTTCAGCCTCTTCATAGTGGTCATCGCGGCGCTGAACCTGGTGTTGGACTTTGATTTCATCGAGCAAGGCGCGGCCCAGGGCGCGCCCAAATTTATGGAATGGTACGGGGCCTTCGGGCTCATGGTGACCCTCATCTGGCTCTATCTGGAGATTCTCCGGCTCCTCACCAAATTGCGCAGCCGGGATTAAGACCCTGCTCAGAAAAGTTTTCGGTTTTGAGTTTCAAGTTTCGAGTCGTGGGGTGGGCCTCCGTGCCCGCCGATGGTCTGAGGGTGCAGCACACTGTGCCCCTACGATAACAATAATCAATCGGAAAAAACTTTTGGAAATTGCTACAAGCCGGAAAAACGATTATCCCGGTCGCCGTTCCCAGACTCTTATGATGATGTCGGGTTTGTTAAGAATAAGGGCTTGATGCCGATGAAGATGCCTGAGCCGCCCATCACCGAAACCGCGCTCATCGAAGCCCTGCGCCGGCGGTTCGGGCCGCCGCCGCCTGAGGTGGTTGTAGGGATCGGGGATGATTGCGCGGCAGTGGCCGTAAACGGCGAAAGCTACCTCCTGTGGACCGTGGATACCCTGATGGAAGGGGTCCACTTCGATCTGGCCTATACTTCCCTGCCCCAATTGGGCTGGAAGACCCTAACCGTGAACCTAAGCGACATCGCGGCCATGGGAGGAGAGCCCCGCTACGCCCTCTTGTCCCTGGGGTGGCCTCCGGCCCTGGATCGCCGGGGCGCCCTGGAGGTGGCCGATGGTCTGGCCCGGGCGGCCCAGGAATACGGGGTGGCCATCATCGGCGGGGATACCGTGGCCTCGCCGGGAGGAGTGGCGTTGACCCTCACGGTGTTGGGATGGGTCCCCGCCACAGAGATGCTGCGCCGCTCCGGGGCCGGGGTGGGCGACCTGATTTATGTCACCGGTTTTTTGGGAGAAGCCGCGGCCGGGCTGGAGATTCTGCGGCGCCGGATAGATGTGCCGCCGGAGCTTGCCGCGCCTCTGTGCCGGGCCCATCTTACTCCCCGTCCCCAACTAACCGCAGGCCGCACCCTGGCCCGCCTGGGTCTGGCCACGGCCCTAATCGACCTGAGCGACGGGGTGGCCACGGACCTCAACCATATCTGCCGAGCCGGCGGTGTGGGCGCTCGTCTGGCCGCGGCAAAAGTCCCCGTTTCTCCTCACGTTATAGCCGCAGCCCCGTATTTGAGCCGGGAGCCTCTGGATCTGGCCTTAACCGGGGGAGAAGATTACCAACTCCTGTTCACCTCAGCCCCGGAAAAAACCGCGGCCCTGTTCCAGGCATTTGCCCGGGAAGGCCTGCCGGAGCCCCTGCCCCTGGGAAAAATCGCGGCCGGGGAGGGGGTGCGCCTCATCACCGACGCCGGGGAGACGGATATTTCCGGGAGAGGGTTCGACCATTTCCGCCCTTGACCTAAAGGCCGAAGAATTTTAATATGAAATATTGGAAAGCACTGAGCAGTTAGCTGTCAACTGTCAACTGCCAGTAAGTAACCCATGCCCTTTATCCCATGCATTATAAAGCTAACAACTGAAAGCTGACCGCTTTAGCCGGCGGCTTTACAAGGACTTGCCCCCATGCCCGAAAACCAAGGAGAGCCTACGTTGAAGGTCTGCCTTACCTGCCGTTATTGGTCGTATAAATATAAGGGGTTATGCGAACGCTTGAACCAGGGAGTGGGCCGGTTCTGGATCTGCGCCGACTGGCGGGCGGTGGAAGAGCTGGAAACCGCCTCACCGGGGGAAGACCCACAGTCTGCCGAGTCCCACCGGATTTGAGGGCCCCGACCTCCTATGTTTTGATCCGAATCCCGTTTTCAGTTTTAAGGGGGATCAACCTGATATTTATTTGCGGACAACCCTTAGATTTTTAACAGAAAACCGAGAACCGAAAATCTGATAACACCTGCCAAAGGGAGACCGGATATGCAAGACGTTGCCTTTGCCGCACTGGTGCACGGGGTTTATGTGGTCACCACCCGCGTCCATGACAAGATCAACGGCATGACCGCTTCCTGGGTCTCCCAGGTATCTCTCAACCCCCTCCTGGTGATGGTGTCCATCGCCCCGCCTCGCTACAGCCATGACCTCATCAAGGAAAGCGGCGTCTTTGCCGTCAATGTGCTCACCCCGGAACAGGTGGACCTGGGCAAGCGCTTCGGCTATAAGAGTGGCCGCAAGGTGGACAAATTTGCCGGCCTGGATTACCTCACCGCGGCCACCGGGGCCCCCATCCTGCCCCAGGCTTACGGCTACCTGGAGTGCAAGCTGGTCCATACCTTTACCGCGGGGGACCATACCCTGTTCGTGGGAGAGGTGGTGGCAGCCAAAATCCTTAACCCCCAGGCCGCGCCCCTGGTCCTGAAAAAGAGCGATTTCTTTTAGAACCGCCGGACGGACGGGCGCCGGCTGAAGCCAGCGGCTGCCGATTTCTTCTCGTTCCCAGGCTCCCGCTTGGGAACGCCGATGGGTCCGAAGCTCCTGCTTCGGAAACCTGGTTATGCCAAGTTCTGTTTCCAATGCAACAAACTTAATTTTCAAATTCCTGATAATCCTGGTCTTTTTAACCGAAAACCGAAAACGGTATTATGCTATACCTCAGCAAATTTAGGAAATCGACCATTAGCCCGCCACAGTCGTCCCTGAACTTGGTGTACCCCCTCACGCACCCCCATAAAAATATTTGACTTTTATTTAGCGTTGGTTTATTGATGTTCTAGAAAGGAAACTTTCCAGGGGTAACCATGAACTTCGGGGATGTGGGGACGATCTGCCTCAATAGGGAGATTGAGGCGGTTTGTCAAAATTGCCTGTGGTGGGAATGGGATACTCGTCTGCAGCAGTGCAGCAACTGGCAATATCCCATCTGTCACCTCTACCGGGAACAGCTCTTGAGCGCCGGATGGCAAAGCAGTCTCCGCCATGAACCTGCCGTTAAGGCGAAGCTGACGCCCGCAGGCGCCGGCTCAGCAGGTCCGCTTGGCGTAACAGGGGAATCCGGTAACGGGTGACGCACCCAGGGTAATGACCCGCGCCTCTTCCAGGGTAATCCGATGCCCGGGGGAGAGGTAGAAGGGTGATCTATCTCTTATCGTCCTCAGAATCAAGCCCACCACTTTAACTTTCCAGATTAACCGACTCGCAGCTCCCGCCTCCTTGTCCGGCTCCGCCCCCTGACACACCAAGCGCGATTTAGCTACCCAAGTCTTCCACAAAGGGCGCAGCAGCCTGTGTCCCTAAAGAGCACCATTTGGTTTAAATAAGCCCACCATCTTATACCAGATTGCAGTCAAAGGGTGGCACAGGCTTTCCAGCCTGTGCAGGCGCAGACTAAAGCCTGCGGCTACATAAAATAGCCTTTTGAGCACGACTCAGTATTAAATCTTATTGAAAACGTCTAGTGGGATTCTTTGTTAATCAGGTTTTTACAGAAAACCGAAAACAGAAAACCGAAAACCGTCTTCAATAGGTCAAAATCACCTCAATCGCCTCCGCGGGATTGGTATCCAACAGCTCATAGGCTTGAGGTGCCTGGGTTATGGGAAAGCGGTGGGTGATGAACCGGGCCGGGTTGATCTCTCTGAGCATCTGCCAGGCCATCTGATAACGGCGGGTTTTATTCCACCGGCCGGAGAGCTCGGGGCTGATGGAGCTCACCTGGCTGCTGATGAGGCGGATGCGGCTGCGGTGAAAGCGGCCTCCCAGTTGCAGGTCGGCCCGTTTCAGGCCGTACCAGGAGCCGATGACCACCCGGCCGCTGAAACCGGTGGCGGCAATGGCTTGATCCAGGGCATGGGGATTGCCGGAAATCTCATAGGTCAAATCCGCCCCGGGATATGGCCGGGGCCCCTGGAGGAGAGCCAACAGGCGTTCCTGGGCGTCCGGGGCCAGGGGGTCTATGGAGGCATGGGCGCCCAGGCTTTCCGAGGCCAGGCGCCGCTGGGGATATAAGTCCAGGGTCACCAGGGAGGCCAGGGGCCAGCGGGCCAGCAGCCCGGTGAGGAGCAGTCCCACAATGCCCTGGCCGAAGACCGCTACCTGTTCACCCATCAAGGGCTGGCCGTCCAGGAGCAGGCTCACCGCGGTCTCCATGTTGGGGAAAAACACCGCGTCTTCAGGAGACACATCGGCAGGCAGACATAACAATTCATCTGGAGTGGCCAGAAAGTGACTTTCATGGGGATGGAACGCAAAGACCAGCTTTCCCAGCCACTCCGGGGCCACTCCATGCCCCAGGGCCGTGACCCTTCCCACCGCCGAGTAGCCGTATTTCAGGGGAAAGGCAAATTCGCCGGCCAGGGCAGGGATGGTCTCATCCACCGCCAGCTCTTGGGGGGCCTGGCCGCGGTATATCAGGGACTCGGTGCCGGGACTGATGGCGGAAAGGAGGGTCTGCACCAGCGCCTGGCCATAAGCCGGGGCCGCCGTGGGTTCTTCCCGGATGGCCACCTGCCGCGGCCCGGTAAAGTAAAGAGCTAAGGATGGCATTTAGTCCCTCCAGTCCGGTTCACCCCGGAGCGCCAGGTCATCCCCCAATTGTTGATAAATCAGGTTTTTCAGGCGGGGGAAGCGCCGGAGGCCGGCAAACCCCAGGTTATCCACCACCCGGAGGCCCCCCACCAGCACCGGCGCGATGGTGATCACCATTTGATCCACCATCCGGCAAGCCAGGAAACTGGTGATAATCTGGGCCCCGCCCTCCACCATGAGGCTGTGGATTCCCAGGCCGGCCAGGTGGTTAAGGAGCGCCGCCAGGTCCACCCAGCCGTTGACACCGGGAAGACGTAGAACTTTGGCGCCCAGGGCCTCCAGGGCTTGCTGGCGCTCCGGGTCCGCAGCTTTGCCGGTGGCGATCCAGGGAGTGCCGCCATTTTTCAGCAAAACCGCGTAAGGGGGAAACCGCAGGCGGCTGTCCACGATCACCGGCTGGGGGTTCCGGCCCTCCACCAGGCGCACGTTGAGGCGGGGATTGTCCGCCAGCACGGTGCCGATGCCCACCAGGATGGCGTCATGGGCGGCGCGGAGACGGTGGGTCAGGACCATGGACTGCTCCCCGCTCAAGGGCAGGGGGTGTCCCGGCCGGTCGGAGATGCTGCCGTCCAGGCTCTGGGCAAAGCTGAGGGTGACCAGGGGCCGCCCGGTGCGTTGCCGGTGCTCTTTGGCAGGCATTAAGGCCCGGAGGACCTCACCCATGATCGCGGACTGGGGGTCTGCGCTGTGGGAGCCTTCCGCCCGGTCCTTGGGGGTAATCCCGGGGGATTTCTGGGTCTTGGTCTCTTGGTCCCTGATCATGACCATCTCTCCTGAAACGCTGCGCCCCCTGGCCGGCGGGAAAAATGAAAACCATTGGGAAGGAGTTGTTTTAGACCACGCTGCTTATTGAAAAATGGTTATGTCTCGCGGCATTGTCAAGTTGGGGCGGGATTCGGCGATTTTCGGGTAGGGTGGGCCTCCGTGCCCGCCATGATAAAGATCAACCGCAGATACACGCAGATTAACGCGGATTTACCGGTATTTAGCCGTGGCTAATACCAAGTTCTGTTTTCCAATGCAACAAACTTAATTTTCAATTTGCTGATAATCCGATTTCATTTAACAGAAAACCGAAAACACAATTACACCTTCTCCAGGGCATTGAAGAAAAAAGCTATCTCAACCGCGGCGCTCTCGGGGCTGTCGGAGCCGTGGACGATGTTGGCCTCGATTTCCCGGGCGAAATCGGCCCGGATGGTCCCGGGCGCGGCCTGGCGGTAGTCGGTGGCCCCCATGAGATCGCGGTTGGTCTGGACGGCGTTCTCGCCCTCCAGGATCATGGCCACGATGGGCCCGGAACTCATGAAGGTGGTGAGGCTGTCGTAAAAAGGCCGCTCTTTGTGCACCTCATAGAAGGCCCGGGCCTGGGCCGGGGTGAGGCGCAGCATTTTCATGGCCTTGAGGTTGAGGCCCGCTTTTTCGAACCTGCCGATGACTTCGCCCATCAGCCTCCGCTTAACGCCGTCGGGCTTGATGAGGGATAGAGTTTGTTCCAGTGTCATAAATCTTCCTCCGCAGATTCGCCGGAAATCTTTCAGGCGACGTAATTGGCAACTCAAGTTTCCACCCTTTATAAAGGGATAAGCCATTTATAATGCGATTGATAAACCGAAAAAAAGATGTAGAGTCGGCGCCCTTCCCAGTAAAAGAACAGCCAAAGGCGGCTGTTCCACATTTTCATAATTCGTGGTGATTTTCCGATAATGCCCATTAGCCTGCCCCCTTGCGATGTTTTGCTGACGGGCACGGCACGCCGTGCCGCTACAAAGGCGGGCAAAAATTTCCGAGTTTCCGGATTAAAAACAATTAGCCAATGAGGCTCTTGCAAAATTCTGTTTCCAGCCGGTTTGTGGGCAGGTTATCCTGGAAATGTAGGACAGCCGCCCTCGGCTGTCCCCTCCTGATGCACCGCCGGGGGCCGCGGTGTTACACATACGGGCGACATGGCTGGGGGAACCTTTGCAGCTAAACCCTGCGGACCCATAAACGTCGGTTAATTTTGCAAACGGCTCAAATAATAAAAACAGAAAACAGAAAACTCCCCTATCGCTCCTCCCGCCGCTCCACCCGGCCGAAGTGGTCGAACTGCAAGGTAAAGGTGCCCCGGCCCTGGGTGAGGGAGCGAAGCGCGGTGGCGTAGCCGAACATCTCCGCCAGGGGGGCCTGTCCCGTGATGAAGCGCACCGGGCCTTTGGCCAGGAGCTGCTCCACCTTGCCCTTGCGGGAGTTGAAGTCCCCCATGACTTCGCCGGTGAACTCCTCCGGCGCGATGATCTCCACTTTCATGATGGGCTCCAGCAACATGGCCCGGGCCCGGGCGAACCCCTGTTTCACCGCGGTCATAGCCGCGATGCGGAAGGCCATTTCCGTGGCCTGGCCTTCCTTGACCACCGCGTCGGTGAGGGCCGCGGCCACATCCATGGCGGGATGGCCATAGGCCGGGCCCCCTTCCAGGGCTTCCCGGACCGCCTGGGCGATGACGGGCACGAAGCCCAGGGCCGGATGTCCCTCGGGGAGGAGCGGGGTAAAGGAGTTGCCGGCGCCCCGGGCCCGGGGGGCCAGGGTGAGCTGCACCTGGGCGAAATGCTGCTTCCCGGCCAGTTCCCGGTCGAAGACCCCGATTTCCTGGACCTCCCCGGCAATGGTCTCCCGATACATCACCTGGGGCCGCCCGGCCCGCAGGTGGGTGTGAAATTCCCGTTCCAGGCGGTGCAGGATGACCTCCAGGTGGAGCTCCCCCATGCCTGACAGCAGGGTCTGGCCGGTGTCTGCATCGACGTGGAGGCGCAGGCTGGGATCCTCTTCCGACACCCGGGCTAGGGCCGGTCCCAGGCGCTCCTGGTCGTCACGGGTCATCGGCTCGATGGCCAGGGAGATGACCGGCTCATAGGAAGTGATGTTCTCCAGGATGATGGGGTGATCCCGGGTGCACAGGGTGTCCCCGGTGGTGGTGGCCTTCAGGCCCAAAAGCGCGACGATGCTCCCGGCCCGAGCCTCCTCCAGGGGTTCCCGCTTGTTGGCGTGCATGCGCAGGATGCGGGCCACCTTTTCCGTGGTCCCTTTAATGGAATTATAGACTTCCTGGCCGGACTTCAAGACGCCGGAGTACAGCCGCACGTAAGTGAGGCGCTGATTCTGGTCCACCATGATCTTGAAGGCCAGGGCCGCCAGGGGCGCGTCGTCTCGGCTGGGCCGGGTCTCGGTCAGGCCGGTTTGAGGATGGGAACCGATGATGGGGGGCACCTCCCCGGGATTGGGGAGGAAATCCTTGATGCCGTCCAGCAAGGGCTGGATGCCTTTGTTGCGCAGGGCCGCGCCGCAATAAGTGGGCACCCCCTTGAGGGCCACGGCGGCCCGATGGATGGCGGCCTTGAGTTCTTCAAGGGACAGAGGCCGCTCCGCCAGGTAGGCTTCCATGGCTTCGTCGTCCACTTCCGCCACCGCTTCAATGAGAGCTTCCCTGGCCCCGGCTGCAACCTCTTGAAAATCCGGGGGTATCTCCATCTCGTCGAATTCCACCCCCAGGGTTTCGTCCCGCCATTTCAGGGCCTTCATGGCCAAAAGATCGATGACCCCCTGGAACCGGTCTTCCTCGCCCAGGGGAATGGTGATGACCAGGGGATGGGCCCCCAGTTTTTCCTGCATGGAGTCCACCGCGGCCCGGAAATCGGCCCCCTGGCGGTCCAGCTTGTTGATGAAGGCCAGCTTGGGGACCCGGTACTTGTCCGCCTGGTGCCACACCGTCTCCGACTGGGGCTCCACCCCGGACACCCCGTCGAACACGCCGATGGCGCCGTCCAGCACCCTGAGCGACCGTTCCACTTCGATGGTGAAGTCCACGTGCCCCGGGGTGTCGATGACGTTGATCACCGTGCCCTTCCACTGGCAGGTGGTCACCGCCGCGCTGATGGTGATGCCGCGCTCCTGCTCTTCGGGCATCCAGTCCATGACCGCGGCGCCGTTATGCACCTCGCCCATCTTGTGGGTGCGCCCGGTGTAGTAGAGGAGGCGCTCCGTGAGCGTGGTTTTGCCCGCGTCGATGTGCGCGATGATGCCGATATTGCGGATGGCCTTGACCCTGGGGGTAGTCACGATGTCGATCTCCGCCGGCGTAAAAAAGCAACCTGGGTTTTTTTAAATGAATTTGCGCTTTCTTTCAACCTTTAATATGCTGGGAGACAGCTATTTAGCTATCAGCTTTCAGCTATCAGCTTTAAGTGGGTTAACCGTTAGCTATTAAAGGTTAGCCTTGAGGAGTCATTGCCAGGGGCGGGAAAATCATCGTGGACCCATGAGATTATTGAAGTAAATCAAGAAGCTGAGTGATTATTTTAATAACCAATGTTAAATTTGTGTCCATCCAATAACTCATAATTCAAGTTTCGCACCCCCAGGGGGAGATAACCCAATAATCCTTGGTTGGACCACGGGATCAGCAAACGAAATGTGGAACAGCCGCCCCCGGCTGTTCTTTGGTGGCACAGGCTTTCCAGCCTGTGCAGGAGCAGGCGAGGGCGCCTACTCCACATTTTTCGGGTTTCACCGACGAAATGCCCAATGGCCTTTACCATTGCCGATATCCAAGGTCCTATAGGATCCGAAACTTGACGCATAAGTCTTGGCAGCATTTGTAGGGACACGGCTTGCAGTGCCCGTAAAGCCTGGTGAAATCTAGGAGCCCCCCATGACCACCTGCAATCCCCCTAATTATCGCTATTGCCCCTGCTGCGGCGGGCCGCTGGAGGTTCGGCTCCGGCGGGACACGGAGCGCCTCATCTGCCGGGACTGCCGCCGGGCGCTTTACATCAACCCCGCGGTGGGTGTGGCGGTGGTAGTCCGCCGGGGCGGAGATATCCTCTGGGGCCGTCGGGCCGCTAATCCTTACCGGGACGCCTGGTGCATCCCCTGCGGCTACGTGGAATGGGGCGAGGACGTGCGCCGGGCCGCGGCCCGGGAATTTTTAGAGGAAACCGGTCTGGAGGTGGAAGTGGGGGAGGTGGTGGCGGTGCACTCCAACTTTCATAACCAGGCCCAGCTCACCGTGGGCGTCTGGTTTGCCGGGAAGGTGGTAGGGGGCTCGCTCCGGGCCGGAGACGACCTGGCGGAGGTGCGGTTTTTCCCCCTGGACCGGCTTCCCCAGCCCCTGGCCTTTCCCACCGACCTCCTGGTGGTGGACGCCCTCAGGCAGGGAAAAGCTCCAGAGATTCCAGACTCTCCAGTTCCGTGAGGGAAACCATGGCGATACGGGAGGCCTCCAGGTCCAGGACCGCAAAACTGAACGCGGGGTAGCGCTGCTCCTCCAGGGTAAAGGCGCCCGGCACGATGAGATAGATGGTGTCCGGTTCCAGGGTGACGCAGGCCCGGCGGGCGCGAAATTCCTGGGGCCGCAGGGCGTCGTTGATATAGACCAGGCGGCTGGCCGGGGGCGTGAAGCGGGTAACGCAGGGCACATGGGTGTGGCCGTGGCACAGGAGCAGGGGAGGGCGGCCCGAGGGCGCGATCCCTTCATAGGCGTGGATCACTTCTTTGAAATGGGTCCACAGCAGGGCCCGGGTGTGGGCCAGGAAGACCCGGTGGTTCAAGGCCAGGGCTATCCCGCTGGCAGTGGCGTCGGGGAGTTCCGGCCCATACACGTCAAAGACCCAGTAGAGCCGGTGATGGCGGCCCATATTGAGCCAGGGCCGGAAAGGCTCCGGGGGGCAGTCGCCCAGGCAGGCCAGCCGGCGCAAGCCCTGGCGCTGGAAAAAAGTTAGCAGCCGGGGCAGGCCGGCGACATAGGTATGGGTGTCCGACACCAGCGCCAGCCTGTCCATCTCCTCCCCGAGTATTATACCGTTTTCGGTTTTCGGTTATCGGTTTTAGGTTAAAAATACCAGGATTATCAGCAAGTTGAAATTTAAGTTGGTTGCATTGGAAACAGAAGTTGGTATTATACCGAGTCGCCATAAAAAAGGCGACATTATCATACCGGCCTTTCCTGGCGCAGGCTAAAGCCTGCGGCTACAAATAATCGCATTTTTCCGGCATCTTAGTAGTAGCAGGGCCATCAAACCGCAGGGGCGGTGCGTGCACCGCCCCTGTCATTTGCCTGTCAGTCGCCCAAAGGGGCGGGGTTTGAAAAATCTTATTTTGACGGTTTGAACCCGCAGGCGTGGCCGGGATGCTCTTTGATCCGGTCCATGAGGGACGCCAGATACCGGATGGCCTCCGTCTGGTCCTTGTCAATGACAATGGCCTCGATCTGCTGCTGTTCCTGATCCGAAAATACGATCTGCTTATCTGCCATGGCTGCTATCCTCCCGCATATGCCAGGGTCCGGCCGCCGGGGCCGGGGGTTAAGGTAATCTGTTTTCTGCTCCGAGTAATAACCTCATATGATTGAGAGAACGGGACGCCATGCAGATCGACATCGCCGCCTCGCGCCGGGTTAAAAACTCTCCCTCAGGCTGAAATGATCAACCGTGCCCCGGAGGGCCTTCCGCGGCCTTGGGCCCGCAGGCATGGCCGAAATGCGCCTTGACCCGTTCCAACAAATTGGCCAAGAACCGCAGGGCCTCTTCCCCATCCTTGTCAATGATGATGCCTTCGATCTGCTGCTGTTCCTGGACCGAAAAAGTTATCACCTTGTCCGCCATAGGTCGGTCTCCTTTCCATGTTTTCTTAAAGCACAATCTAAGGCGAAGCCGCGGGAGTGTCAATAGGAAGGCGCGACAATTGCCAGGCCGGGGAAAATCGGCGATAATGCAGGGGTCAGGTTTCAGGTTCCAGGGGTCAGTAAGATTGAACTCCTTTGACACCGAAAACTCGACACTGAAAACTCGAAACCTGAAACTAACAACTAACTGTAATGACATCTAACGTTAGCATTCGATTATGCACAGCGTCAAAGCAGCTTGGATATGGATTCTCATGGATTATCTTCCTTCACCCAAGCACAATAATGTATGCTAAAAACTATTGTCATTACAACTAACAACTAACAACTGCCTTAAAGAGGTTTAAAACCATGCCGAAATTGTACCGGGACCGCACTTTGCCGGCCCTCTGTCCTTTCTGCCGCAAAGAGATCCCCCCTCCCAAAGAGATGGAGGGCGGCCAGTGGTATGACTTTTTAGGAGGATTTTGCGTCTGCGGCGCGGTCTTCGCCCATGACCCCACCGCCCGGAACGGGGGCGCGGTGCTGCTCCAGGCCATGCTCATGGCCTGCGGCGGAGATATGGACGAGGCCATGAGCCTGTCTTATGAAACGGACTACGACGAAGGGCGTATCCACAAGTACGATGTGGCCAACCACCGCGTGGAGCCCAACGCCTTCGGGACACTGTACTTCATTCGGCTGCGGGCCATGACAAAGAGCAGTTAGCAAGAAGACCGGATTTCTGGGGTCAGGTCTTGCAATCGCCTATAATTCACACCATTGCCCCGCTTTGCCGGTGTTTGCACAGACGGGGGCGGCTATTCCACATTTTTCCCTTCGGGGGGATAAGCTTTCCACCAAGAAACTCGAAACTTTTCGTAACAGTTATTCACGGTCCTTTAGCCCACCTGTAAAATATGGAAAATTCCTGATTGGCCTACTCCTAACTTTGAACCTTGAACCTTGATGAATTCGTAAAAAGTCAATTTAGGT
>CAZUBT010000003.1:0-74611 GCA_964618815.1 uncultured Desulfobacterales bacterium
ACCGGACATTTTATGTGCTATGAAAACCGGACATCTGTATGTGCTATTGACACAGTCTGTATGCCCTCATTGCCATCGGCTATACCATGGTGTATGGGATTCTGCGGTTGATCAACTTTGCCCATGGCGATCTGTTGATGGTGGGGGCCTATGTGGGGGTCATGGGGGTGGGGCTGTTCAGTTGGCCCTGGCCCGCGGCCTTCGGGCTGGCGGTGGTGGTGACCGGCCTCATGGGGGTACTGCTGGAGCGGGGCGCATACCGGCCCCTACGCCAGGCGCCCCGCATCTCTTTATTGATCTCCGCCATTGCCGCGTCCTTTTTCCTGGAAAATCTGCCCCTGGTAATCTTCGGGGGCCGGCCCAAGCCCTTTCCGGCGCCCGCCATGTTTGAGGGGGCCTTTTCCTGGGGCGGGCTGTTCGTCCCCCGGCTGAGCCTCCTGATTCCCGCGGTCACCGCCCTCATTCTGGCCCTGCTGTTTTATATCGTTTACGGCACCCGGGCGGGCCGGGCCATGCGGGCCATCGCCTTCGACCCGGAGACCGCCGGGCTCATGGGCATCAACATCAACCGCATCATTTCCCTGACCTTTCTCCTGGGCTCGCTCCTGGCCGGGGCCGGGGGGCTGCTGTGGGCCATGAAATATCCCCAGGTCAACCCCTTCATGGGCATCTTGCCGGGCCTCAAAGCCTTCATAGCCGCGGTCTTAGGGGGCATCGGCAATCTGGGGGGCGCGGTGGTAGGCGGCTTGATTTTGGGGATGCTGGAAATTCTCATTGTGGCCTTATTCCCGGCCTGGGCCGGCTACCGGGACGCTTTGGCCTTCGGCTTGCTGATTCTCCTCCTACTGGTGCGCCCCACCGGCCTGTTAGGGGGGGCGTTGGGGGAGGAGAAGCTGTAAGGAGTGAGCAGTTAGCGGTTAGCAGTGAGCAGATAGCCATTAGCGATTATTTTCCGGTTCCCAAGTTCCAGCCTTGAAAAGTTCAAAGTTCAAGGTTCAAAGTTCAAAGTTAGGAGTATGCCCATCAGGACTTTTCATAATTTGCGGGTGGGCCAAAGGCCCATGCGCGACTGCTTAGAAAAGTTCCCTTGGCAACCTCAGGGAAATCGGGAGCGCCGTGCTTAAAAGACACCGCCGGGGGCGGCGGTGCTACATTTTATGATTTACGGGTGAGCCCAAGGCTCATGAACGACTGCCCTGAAAAGTTTGGGCGGCATAAAAATTATTGGTGGCACAGGCATCTTGCCTGTGCTGCCTGCAAGGGAAGCAATGGCGGGCACGGAGGCCCGCCCTACCGACCTTTTTAGAGCAGGAGCTTGGGAAGGAGAAAAGGTGCGTAGGACGCACCCTACGGTTCATTCCTGAGCGGAGTTGGAGAACCAGGAGAGCTTCGCCGTCCCGGTTTTTTCACTGAAAACCGAAAACAGAAAACTTTTCAGATTGGGAGGTTGGGGGCGAGGAGGTCCGGTTTGCACCGTTTTTTACTAACAACTAACAACTAACAACTGAAAACCTTGAACTTTGAACCATGTCCAAGACCTGGCTAAATCTGGGGGCCATTGCCCTTCTCGCCCTGTCGCTCTGGGGGGCGTCCCTATGGGCCGACGAGTACCAGGTCAGGCTCCTTAACAACATGGCCATCTTCATCACCCTGGCGGTGAGTTACAACCTCATCAACGGGGTGTGCGGCCAGCTTCATCTGGGGCCCAACGCGTTCATTACCTTGGGGGCCTACACCGCGGCCCTGCTCACCCTTCCCCCCGGGGAGAAGGCCCTGAACTTCATCATCACCCCCTGATCTGGCCGTTGAGCGAGATGGCGCTGCCCTTTCCCCTGGCGCTCCTGGCCGGGGGCTTGGTGGCTGCGGCTTTCGGTTTACTCACCGGCTTCCCGGTCTTTCGGGTCAGGGGGGATTACCTGGCCATCGTTACCCTGGGCTTCGGGGAGGTGGTGCGGGTCCTGGCCAACAACCTCCAGGGTCTCACCAACGGCCCCCTGGGCCTCAAGGGGCTGCATCCCTACACCAATCTCCGGTGGTCCTGGGGGGTGGCCGCGGCCGCGGTATTGGTGATCACGGCCTTGGTGAAATCCAGCTATGGCCGGGCCATGCAGGCCATCCGGGAAGATGAGGCCACGGCCCGGGCCATGGGGGTGAACACCTTTCGCCACCTGCTGGGGGCTTATATCTTGAGCGCGTTTTTCTTCGGCGTGGGCGGCGGCTTGCTGGCCCATCTCATCACCACCATCTCGCCCTCGTTGTTCACCTTTTTCCTCACCTTCAACCTGCTCATCATCATCGTGGTGGGGGGGCTGGGGTCCACCACCGGGGCCATCGTGGCCGCGGCGTTTTTTACAATGGCGGGAGAGTGGCTCCGGGTGGTGGAGGAGCCGGTCCATATCCTGGGTTTCACCATTCCAGGCATCCCCGGCATGCGCATGGTTATTTTATCCCTGGCCCTGCTCCTGGTTATTCTTTACTTCCGCCGGGGCCTGTTGGGGGGCCGGGAGTTCTCCTGGGATTTGCTGGGCCGAGGCCTCCGGTGGCTGAGGCAGCGATGACGCTCTTGCGCATCCGGGAGTTGGGCATGCGTTTCGGCGGGCTTTCAGCCCTGGAGAATTTCCACCTCGATGTGCCCCCAGGCAGCCTCTACGGCCTCATCGGTCCCAACGGCGCGGGCAAGACCACGGTATTCAACATCATCAGCGGTTTTCTGCAGCCCACCCAGGGGGCAGTCTATTTTAACGGGCACAACATTACCGGAATCCCGGCCCATGAGATCACTTCCCTGGGCCTGGCCCGGACTTTTCAGAATATCCGGCTCTTCGGCGACTTGAGCGTCCTGGACAACGTCCTGGTGGGCTGCCACTGCCGGGGCCGGGCCGGGTGGTGGGAGGCGGTGGCCCGGCTGCCCCGATATCGCCGGGAGGAAAAGCACAGCCTGGCCCAGGCTCAGACGCTGCTGGAAGAAGTGGGCCTGCTGGACACGGCCGAAGAGGTCGCGGGCCGGCTTCCTTACGGCCGCCAGCGCCGCCTGGAAATCGCCCGGGCCCTGGCCACCCGGCCCCGGTTCCTGCTCCTGGATGAACCCGCGGCGGGCCTCAATCCTCAGGAGACCCGGGAATTGATTTTTTTCATAAAAGAAATTAAGGACCGTTACCGGCTAACCCTATTGGTCATCGAACACAACCTGCGCCTGGTCATGGGGCTGTGCGAACATCTTACGGTCCTGGACCACGGCCTCACCATCGCAAAAGGCGCGCCGGCGGAGGTGCGGCGCCACCCGGAGGTAATTCGGGCGTATTTGGGGAAGGGAGCAGTTAGTTGTTAGTTGTTAGTTGTAATGACATCTAACGTTAGCATTCGATTATGCACAGCGTCAAAGCAGCTTGGATATGGATTCTCATGGATTATCTTCCTTCACCCAAGCACAATAATGTATGCTAAAAACTATTGTCATTACAGTTAGTTGTTAGTTGAGCCTCTTGCAAAATTAACCGAGGTTTATGGGTCCGCAGCCTTTAGCTGTAAAGGTCCCCCGGCCATGCCGCCTGTATGTGTAGCGCCGCCACCCCCGGCGGTGCATCCGGAGGGGACAGCCGAGGGCGGCTGTCCTACATTTCTTGGATAACTTGCCCACAAACCGGCAGGAAACGGAATTTTGCAAAAGCCTCAGTTATTAGCTAATAGCTATTAGCTTCATAACCTTGAACCTTGAACCTTGAACTTTGAACTTTGAACCTTAACAAGATGCTGGAAATCCTCGATCTCCGAGTAGCCTACGGCGCGGTCCAGGCCCTGGACGGGGTCAGCCTCAAAGTGCCCCGGGGGCAGGTGGTGGCCTTGCTGGGGGCCAACGGCTCCGGCAAGACCACCGCCATCCGGGCCATCACCGGCTTGGCGCCGGTCCAGGGGGGCCGCATTATTTTTGCCGGCCGGGAGATCCAGGGGCTTGCTACCCATGACATCATTCGCGCCGGTATCGCGGTGGTTCCCGAAGGGCGGCGCATCTTCGCCAATCTCACGGTATATGAGAACTTGCTGTTGGGGGGGTATTTTCGGAAAGATAGAGAGTTGCGGCGGGACCTGAAGCGGATCTGCGACATCTTTCCCCGGCTGGAGGAACGGCTCAGCCAGCGGGCCGGGACCTTAAGCGGCGGCGAGCAGCAGATGCTGGCCCTGGGCAGGGCTTTGATGTCCCGGCCCCGACTACTGCTTTTGGATGAACCTTCCCTGGGACTGGCCCCCCTGCTGGTCAAAGAGGTGTTTAAGATTATCGTAAAACTCAACCGACAGGAGGTTACCGTTTTGTTGGTGGAACAAAATGCCGCCGCGGCCCTGGAGATCGCGCATTACGCCTATGTCCTGGAGGCCGGCCACATTGTCCTGGAAGGCCCGGGGGATGAACTCCTGGAGCATCCCCGGTTGAGGGACGCATATTTCGGGGATGATTGAATAACTGATAACCACGAAGTGCATACGAAGGGGCGGGAAACTGATATAAATCTACGGGTTATCTTGGTGTCCTTCGTGGTTAATTTTTTTTCGTGCCTTGCTCCTTATAATTATTTTGTTAATATGAGATATTTATCAGGCTCAATTACCTCCAGGAGAATAACCCCTTATGCTGTCCCCTTTACAATTAGCCGACGCGTACAAGCATTACACCTATGATCAGGATAAAGTTCTAACTCCGGCGGAAACCGTGGCCCGGGTGCGGGAGCGCCTGGGGAGGCTGGACCTTAAAATCCTCCAGGAAACCGTGCGCATCGACTCCGGCCGGTTGGACATCCCCATATATCTCAGCCTCCTGGGAGTGGACGCCCGGCGGGTGGTGCCCACCCAGAAGCAGATGGGCAAAGGGGCCACTCCCATCCAATCCGAGGCCTCGGCCCTCATGGAATTGGTGGAGCGCTTCAGTTTCTTCTCTTACATCAAGGAACGGGACCTCCTCTTTGCCCGCCCCCGGGAGTTGAACGGCCAGGTCCTGGACTTTTCCTACCTAGCCCGCTCTCTGTTCGACACTTCTCCCGCAGCCCAAGCCGCGGCGACGCTTTATCAGGACTGGCCGCTCTCTTTCGCCCCGGCCACCAATCTCACCACCGGCCGGGCCGTATATTTACCGCTGCACTGGTTTTATTTGATCGAAGAATACAACGGCCCCGCGGCGGGCAATTGCCTGGAAGAAGCCATTCTCCAGGCCCTCTGCGAGGTGGTGGAGCGCCACGTGGGCTCCGTCATCAGCCACGGGCGCCTGGCTACCCCGCTTATTGATCCGGACTCCGCCACCGACCCCGCGGCCCGGGAGTTGCTGGACAAATTCAAGCGCAACGGCATCAAAGTCTGGCTCCGGGACTTCTCCTTAGACACCGGCATTCCCACGGTGGGGGCCCTGGCTTATGACCCGTCCACCTTCCCGGCGGAGAGCGAAATCGTGTTTTCCGCGGGCACCACCACGGACCCGGAAAAATCCCTCATCCGGGCCTTGACGGAAGTGGCCCAGATGGCGGGAGATTTCCACCGGCGCACCAGTTACCGTCCCACCCTGCCCAAATACGAGGCATTGGAAGACGCCGCATACCTCATGGCCCCGGGACCCATGCAGCCCCTGAGCAGTCTCCCAAACCTGGCCCACCCCAACCTGAAGGAAGAGATCGGCAATTGCCTGAAAGCCCTGGCTCGACTGAACCTGGAAGTGTTCGTGGTGGATGTGACCCATCCGGAAATCGGCATTCCCGCGGTTTACGTTCTGATTCCCGGCACCCACTTTCTGGAGCGCACCCGGAATACCGACGTGGTTTTTCATCTGGCCAAAACGGCCGCGATGTACGCTCCGCCTCTGGAGGCCCTGGATGCCCTGGAACGGCTGGACGCCGTGTTCCCCGAACGCTTCGACGTCAACTTCTTCCTGGGACTGGCTCTGGAGAACCTGGGCGATGCCGCTCAGGCCCTGGTCCGACACCGGAAATCTTTGCAACTCAATCCCCCGGCCCATGAGATCCCCAGCATTCACGTGCACCTGGGCGCGTGTTACAAAGACCTGGAGGACTATTCCGGAGCCGTGGCCGCGCTGGAGCAGGCCATAGCCCTGGCCCCTGATTTAAAGGAGGCGCACCACCAACTGGGTTTCTGTTTCTTTAAATTGGGCCGATACCAGGATGCGGTGCACTGCTTTGAGAAGATCATCGAACTGGACCCCGGCTCCGCCATTGACTATGCCAACCTGGGGATCAACCTGCTGCGTCTGGGCCACCACAAAGAAGCCGCGTACGTCCTTAGACAGGCCCTGGAACTGGACGCCTCCTTGGACTTCGCCCGACAGGCCCTGAAAGGGGTAGGGGAAAGGGGCTAAGGGCGCCCGCCCCGGCCGGTCCCATAGAACCTGGCTTTGGTTGCATAAATGACCGAGTTGGGATATAAAGACTTAAGGAAGCTGCCGGAACCATTATTGTTTTCCTGTGGTGAGCCATGACTTCGCAGCGCTTTCTTATGAGATCCGCCAGGCTGGTCCATGGAGTCTTGGTCCTCGGGCTGGCCCTGATGATCGCGGCTTGCAGCGGCGACAGTGATAAAGCCGTGGTTGACTTTTCCAAGACCGTGCCGGTGACCCGCCCAGGAGACCGCGCCTCACCGGCTCCACCCCTCCGGGTGGCGGTGGCCGCGATGATTTCACCCAAAGAGACCTTTAACCTTTACCGACAAATGCTGGCTTATCTCGGCCGCAAGTTGGATAAGGACCTGGAATTCATCCAACGCAAGACCTATGGAGAGATCGACGAACTCCTACAGAAAAGTCAAATCGATTTAGCCTTCATCTGCTCGGGTCCGTATGTCGCCGGGAGGGAGAAGTTCGGATTTGAAGCCCTGGCGGTACCCGAAGTCAAAGGCAGCCATTTTTATTACTCTTATTTGATTGTCAATAAAGAAAGCTCTTTTCAGCGTCTGGAGGACCTCAAAGGTCACACTTTCGCCTTCACCGATCCGG
Organism: uncultured Desulfobacterales bacterium; assembly: GCA_964618815.1. Taxonomy (GTDB): domain Bacteria; phylum Desulfobacterota; class Desulfobaccia; order Desulfobaccales; family 0-14-0-80-60-11; genus CAZUBT01. The sequence goes on from CAZUBT010000003.1 coordinate 6,983, forward strand.
ATTCCAATACCGGCCGGCTGGCGCCTACCTACTGGCTGGCGGAAATGCAAGAGAAACCCGAAACCTTCTTCAGCCGCATCGTTTATACCTATAGTCACGACAACTCCATCATGGCGGTAGCTAGAAACCTGGTGGACGGCGCCGCCGTGGACAGTCTCATCTGGGAATTTTATCAGGAGAAAACCCCGGCCTTTACTGCCAAAACCCGGATCATCAAGAAATCTGAGCCTTACGGCATTCCCCCCTTAGTAGCTTCCCGCGGCCTCCCGGCCCCATTGAAAGAGCGCCTTCGGGAGATTGTGTTAACCATGCACAGGGACCCGGAAGGGAGAAAAATCCTGGCGGAATTAATGATTGACCGCTTTATCCCGCCGCAAGAATCCTGGTATGAAAATTTGCGACGGATGCACCAGTTCCTGGCCAGTCAGAAGGACAAGCCTCATGTGGGTAAAGAGCCTCAAGAGTAAGCTGCTTATCGCCGTAAGCGGTTTGATAATCCTAAGTGGGCTCATTATTGCCTCATGGGTCACGCGGCAATACAGTTCTGCACTCCGCAAGGCTATGCTGGGGCAGGTGGAAAACGCGGCCCAAACCATGGCCCTGGACGCCGCGGACAAGATCCTGGTCAACGACCTGGTTGCCCTCCAGAAAATGCTGGACCAGCAGACGCAAAACAATCCCGCCCTGGGATATATCCTGGTCTTAAGGGAGGGGCAGATTTTGGCCCACACCTTTGAGCAGGGCATCCCCGAGGAATTGATCGGCGCCAATGATATTACCTCCGGGAGCCGGCCCCACCTGCGGGAAATCGTTTCCCAGCGCGGAGAATACTATCTGGATGCCGCCTGGCCCATCTTCGGAGGCAAAGCCGGGGTACTGCGCCTGGGGTTTTCGGAAAGTTACTACCGGCGCCAGGTAACCGGGTTGTGGGTTGAGATCGTCTTATTCACCCTGGCAATCCTCCTGGTTGCCTGGATAGGCAGCCTGGTGTTTGTAAGGCGGATCACCCGGCCGTTGGCTGCCCTGGTGGAGGCGACCCGGGAGATCGACCGGGGCGAGACCAACGTGCGGGTTGCCGTGCAGGGTCAGGATGAAATCGCCACCCTGGCGGCGTCTTTCAACCAGATGGTGGCTCGCCAGGAGGACTACACCCGACGCTTAGAAGAACAGGCCCATGAACTGGAGCGCGCCCATGGCCAAACCGTCAATGCCTGCAGGATAGTTCAGGAAGTCAGCGCCCTCCGCACGCTGGATGAGATGGGCGCCACGTTGCTTAAAAGGTTGAAGGACACCGTGCTCTGCCGGCAAATGGCGCTGGTCGTGCTCAACGGCGCGAAAGATACGCTTTTTGTCCTGTCCGGACAGGAGACCAGGGTGTTCCAAGACGAGAAGATCATCCGGAGCTTCAGCGAAAATCTGGAAGACCTGAAAAGAAGTACGTTCTCTCGCCGCAGACTCTTAAAGCCGCCGGTGCTCCCTCAAGGCTTCAGCGCTACGGAACGGCAGGCCCTCGTTCCCCTCGGGGGCGGGCAGATATGCGGGGCCGTGATTATCGCCTGCTCCGAGGGCTGCAGTTGCAACCAGGAAGAGATCGAACGGGCCCGCCTCATCCTGAATCAAACCGCGGGGGCCCTGCAGCGAGCCATTCTGCATGAAGATGAGATCAGGCGACTTAAAAGCCAGGTCGAAACCATGGCGGGATTCGGCGACTTGATCGGCAAAGACCCCAAGATGCGCCTTATATATAAACTTATTGAGGACGTGGCGCCCTCTGACGCCACCGTTCTCATCCAGGGCGAGAGCGGCACCGGCAAAGAACTGGTGGCTCGGGCCATTCATCACCTCAGTTCCCGTAAAGATGGACCTTTCGTGGTCATCAACTGTTCGGCTTATCCGGCCACGCTTCTGGAAAGCGAACTCTTCGGCCATGAAAAGGGCGCCTTCACCGGGGCCGTGCGCCAAAAATCCGGTCGCTTCGAGCAGGCTCACGGCGGCACGGTGTTCCTCGATGAGATAGGCGAAATTCCTCTGCCGGCCCAAATCAAGCTGCTCAGGGTGTTGCAAACCCGGAAATTCGAGCGCCTGGGCGGCGAACAAACCTTGACGGTGGACGTGCGCATCCTGGCGGCCACCAATAAAGACCTGCTTCAGGAGGTCAAAACCGGCCATTTCCGCGAAGATCTCTTCTACCGGATCAACGTTATTCCGATAATTCTACCCCGTCTTCGGGAACGTCAGAACGACATCCCCCTCCTGGCCCATCACTTTCTGCGTTGCTTCGCCGCCGAACGGGGCAAAGACCTCCGGGAATTCAGCTCCGAGGCCATGCGGTTGATGTTGGATTGCCCCTGGCCGGGAAACGTGCGCGAGTTGGAAAATACCATTGAGCATGCCGTGGTTTTAGCAAAAGGAGGCCAGGTGGAACTCTGGGATCTGCCGGCCGCCTTGCGACCTGGTGGGGCCCCCGCCACCCTGGAAGACCGGGAGGTCAAGACGCTGCTGGAAATCTTAGAGGAGTGCGGTTGGAACAAGAAGGAGGCGGCCCAGCGCCTGGGAATCAGCCGCAGCACCATCTATGCCATCCTCAAAAGGCATAAGATCCAACTCCGCAAACCTACCACCCATTAATTCCCAGGCGATATTTTTCTATCAACCATGAGGCAGTTCCTTTCCCCGGGCCCAGCGATCTATCAGGCGCCGCCGTGTCCATTCCCGCCGTTTCTGTGTCCAATTTCGCGACACGGATAATTAGTTAAATTTATTAAAATAATAAGTTTTAATCAAGAAGTGTCTGGATGTGTCCGGATACACTCTCCTTTAAGGTGTCATATCCACCCTCAATCTGCTCCGCGACCAGCGCCTGCCGCCAACGAACTTTTATTTATCATTTAAATAGGTTACCCCTTTAGAAGGTTAACTGCCACGCCGAGGTGCGTTGGTGGTGCGCCGGATCGGCGACTCGGCATGGGAATTGCTTTAACGATCCCCAATCTACCTGTATATCTTTGAGATTTATAGGATGCCGCATGAACCAGCCAACCGTAACCGTAATTGATGCTGACCGCAAACAGTCTCAGGAACTCTGCGCCAGGCTGCAGCAGCTTCATTACAGGGTTAGCGTTTTCGATGCCGTTGCCGGGTTGGAAGAGCATCTGGAGGCCAACCCCTCTGCCGTGGTGTTGTTAGATATGGACACCGTGCCGGTGGACAACGCCTTTTTTCGGGTCCTGAAGAAAAGGTATCCCCACATTCATATTTTGTTGGTTTCCAGGCTCAGCTATCACCCCGGGTTGGAGGAGGCCATGGCCTCCCACATTTACGCTTGCCTGACCAAACCCCTGGATCCGGAGGAGCTTCTCTACTGGCTGAAGAGCATTGCTGAAAATTTAAGCGTTAAGAGCATTTTAGAGACCGGGGCCGAAGGTCTAGTACCTTAAGGGTCTTAGGTGGTCCTATCAGATCCATGGAAGAGGAGGGCATTCATGAGCGCCAATTTACCTGCTGAAGACCCCTTGATCCGCATGCAGCGGGACTTGAAAAGGGCCCTGAATAAGAAACCCTCGGACATCAAGTGGGGCATGGTTATCGACATCGCCAAGTGCATCGGCTGCCATGCCTGCACCATTGGCTGCGTGGCGGAGAACAAACTGCCCCCGGGGGTGGTTTATCGGGTGGTGCTGGAGGAGGAGACCGGGCGCTATCCCTTTGTGGGGCGGCGATTTATACCCCGCCCCTGTCTCCATTGCCAGAACCCGCCCTGCACCAAGGCCTGTCCGGTCACCGCCACCTGGAAAACCGAGCAGGGGGCGGTTATCGTCGATTACAACAAATGTATCGGCTGCCGCTACTGCCTGGTGGCCTGTCCCTACGCGGCCCGTACCTCCGACTTCGGGGAGTGGTACACCGCCAAGACCGCGGACCTGCCGGGGAAGCTCTACGGTCAAAAGGCCGCGGCCAATGGCTACGAAGCCCGCCCCGCGCCAGAGTATGGCCGGCAGTGGCCGGAGCGCGGCCGCGGCTCGCCCGTGGGCAATGCCCGCAAGTGCCATTTTTGCTTGCATCGCCTCAAAGTAGGCATGCTGCCGGCCTGCACCACCTCGTGCATCGGGCGGGCTACCATTTTTGGGGATCGCACCGACCCCAAAAGTCTGGTCTACGAGATGATGGGTTCCCCCCGGATGTTCATACTCAAAGAGGAGCTGGGCACCCGGCCTTCCGTCTATTATCTGATGTAACCAGAGACGAAGAACCTGTTTAATGATAAAGGGAGCCGCAGATGAACGAGAAATTCTTCAAAACCCTCTTAGGCGTCGCAGTCCTGGGCCTGATTATCGGCACCGGGGGTCTTATAAATTTCTTGGTGTATGGGAAGTCCACCCTGGCCCTGGGCTCCTACATTCCCTGGGGGCTCTGGGTGTCCCTCTACACCTTTTTCCTGGGATTAACGGCCGGGGCATTTCTGATCACCATTCTGACCTATGTCTTCCGGATCAAGATCTTTTCCGGCATCGGTCCCTTGTCGGCTTTCACCGTGGTGGTGACCATTATCGCTGAGATGATCATCATCACCCTGGACCTGGGTCATCCGCTGCGCATTTACCGGATTTTTACCACCCCGGGCTTCAAGTCCATGATCTTCTGGATGGTGGTATTCACCTTTGCCATGCTCATCATCTATATCTTGGAAACCTATTACCTGTTACGAGAGGAGATCATTCAATGGTCCCAGAACCCTGGGATAAAAAATAGAAAAGTTTATCAATATCTGGCCCTGGGGCGCACCGCTTATACGGATGATGATCGGCGGCAGGATCATCAGCGGGTGCGCCGCCTCTCCCTGCTCAGCATCCCCGTGGGCCTGTTTTTCTACGGCTCCAACGGCGCGGTGTTCGCGGTCCTGTTGAACCGGCCCATCTGGAACAGCACCCTTACCCCCCTCCTGTTCATCATCAGCGCCCTGGTTTCCGGCGGCGCCCTGATTGTGCTCCTGACGTTTATGTTCAAGCGGGATGACCGGGTTATTCACCTCCTGGGCCTCACCATCCGCTTTCTGCTCGTGGTTATGCTCATTTTGGAGTTCCTGCATTTCTTCATCAGCTACCAGTGGGACGTGGTGTATATCGTTACCGCCCTAAATCTGATCCTCTACGGACCTTACTGGTGGAACTTCTGGTTTGTCCACCTGCTCATCGGGAGTCTCGTGCCCCTGTACCTCATGATTATGTATCCGGACAACTCCAGCAGGTTGGCCTGGGCCTGTTTTCTCATCGTTTTCACCTTCATCGCCTTCCGCCTGAATTTTGTCATTCCCGACCAGGCGGTCTACAAGTTGGAAGGTCTGGATACGTCTTTCTTCCATGAACGTTTGCGAACCGCGTATGTCCCCAATCTGACTGAATGGCTGGTAAGCCTCTGGGTGATTTCCCTGGGGTTGCTGGCCTTCTTGCTGGGCACCCGCTGGCTGCCGGTTATCCAAGCCGGGAAAGGAGAAGAAGAGCATGTCTAACAAGAAAATGAATGTTATCGAGGAACTTCGGGGGATTATCGACGTCTCCATGGACCGGCGGTATTTCCTCAAGTGCTCCGCTTTCCTGGGCGGATCCTTGGCCGCGTCCCACTACCTGGCGCGGTTCGCCCAGGCCGCGGCTGGGGCTGATTGGTCCACCCTGGACCTGCCCATCGGGGACGCCTATGTCCACCACCTGCCGGAAAACCAGATTTATTCGGTCTGCCAGCAGTGCAACACCAACTGCGGGGTCAAGATCAAGTTCGTGGACGGGCTGGTGGCCAAGATTGACGGCAATCCTTACAGTCCCTGGACCCTGACGCCCCATATTCCCTATAAGACCTCCATCACCGAAGCCGCCACCATCGAAGGTGCCATTTGTCCCAAGGGGCAGGCCGGCATCCAGGCCCTCTACGATCCTTACCGTATCGTCAAGGTGCTCAAAAGGGCCGGCAAGCGGGGCGAGAACAAGTGGCAAACCATCTCCTTCGACCAGGCCGTGGGCGAGATCGTCAACGGCGGCAACCTCTTCGGCGAAGGCCCGGTGGAGGGGCTCAAGGATATCCTGACCTTGCGGGATCCAAAGCTCGCCAAAGAACTAGCGGAAGATTCGGACCAGGTGGCCGCTAAAAAGATGGCCCTGGACGACTTTAAGAAAAAACACGCGGCCCATCTCAAACACCTCATCGACCCGGAGCACCCGGACCTGGGCCCCAAAAACAACCAGTTCTGTCTCAATTGGGGCCGCCTCAAAGCCGGACGGGGCGATCTCTTGAAGCGTTTTGTGGGGGGCGCCATGGGGTCGGCCAACGCCCACGGCCACACCACCGTCTGCCAGGGGTCCCTCTACTTCACTTGCAAGGCCATGAGCGACCAGTTCACGGAGGGCAAGTGGACCGGGGGCAGCAAGTTCTATTGGCAGGCGGACACCGGCAATTGCGAGTTCATTATGTTTGTGGGCGCCAGCCCTTATGAGGGCAACTATGGCCCGCCCCTTAGAGGGCAGAAGCTCACCCAGGGCCTCATTGACGGCCGCCTGAAGATCGCGGTGGTGGACCCCCGCTGCTCCAAGACCGCGGCCCGGGCCTGGAAGTGGCTGCCGGTGAGGCCCAACGGCGTGGCCGCGGTAGCCTTTGGCATGATGCACTGGATCATCGAAAATCAGCGCTATGACGCCCGGTACCTGGCCAACGCCAACAAGGCCGCGGCCAAGGCCGACGGCGAGCCTACCTGGACCCAGACCGCCTGGCTGGTGAAGATCAAAGAAGACGGCGCTCCCGGGACTTTCCTGCGGGGCTCCGACCTGGGTCTGCCCAAGGAAAAACGCGCCAAGAAGGAAGGCGGCGACTGGGAGTTTGACCCTTTTGTGGTCCTAAGCGGCGGCCAGCCCAAAACCTTCGACCCCAACAACGACACCGAGGCGGTGGAGGGCGACCTCCTGGTGGACGCCGAGGTCCAAGGCATCCGGGTCAAGAGCGTTTTTCAGATCTTAAAGGAGAACATCACCTCCAAAAAACCGGCCGAATGGGCCAAAATAGCCGGGGTGGACCCGGACGATCTGACGGAGCTGGCCCGGGAATTCACCAGCCACGGCAAGCGGGCCGTGGCCGATATTCACCGGGGCGTCTCCCAGCACACCTCCGGGTTTTACAACGTCCTCGCTTACATGACCCTCAACGTCCTCATCGGCAACCATGACTGGATGGGCGGCCTGGCCAAGGCCACCACCTGGGACATCATGGGGGAAAAGGAAGGGAGCAACAAGCCCTTCAACCTGGGGAAGCAGAGCGGCAAGCTCAAGCCCTGGGGCATCTCCATCATCCGTCATGAAAGCGCGTATGACAAGAGCACCATTTTCAAGGGCTTTCCGGCCAAGCGGCCCTGGTACCCCTTCGCCAGCGACATTTACCAGGAAATCATTCCCAGCATGGGGGACGCCTACCCCTATCCCATCAAGGCATTGATGCTTTACATGGCGTCGCCGGTGTACTCTCTGCCCGCGGGGCACGAACTCATCAAGATCTTGTCGGACCCCAAAAAAATCCCCCTCATCTTCGCTTCGGACATCGTTATCGGCGAAACCACCATGTACGCGGACTACATTTTCCCGGACCTGACCTTCCTGGAGCGCTGGGAATTCTCCGGGTCCCATCCCTCGGTAACCCCCAAGGTGGCGCCTTTCCGGCAGCCGGCCGCGCCGCCCCTGACGGACACGGTTACGGTCTATGGCGAAAAGATGCCCCTGTCCCTGGAGTCCATGGTCCTGGGACTGGCTGAAAAGCTAAAGCTCCCCGGCTTCGGCGAGAACGCCTTCGGCCCGGGGCTCCATTTGAAAAGGGACGAAGACCTGTACCTGCGCATGGTGGCGAACATCGCCTTCGGCGACAAGCCCGACGGCTCGGAGAAGGTGACCGCGGCCGGCGCCGAGGAGATGGAGATCTTTGAAAAAGCCCGGCGCCATCTGCCGCCCACCATTTTTGATCTCAAACGCTGGCAGGCAGTGGTGGGGCCGGATTTGTGGCCCCTGGCGGTGTATGTCATGAACCGCGGCGGCCGCTTCCAGGAGTATCAAAAGGCTTACAAAGACGGGCAATTGGCCAACAAGTACGGCAAGCTGGTGGGCCTCTATTTCGACAAATTGGTGACCACCAAGCACTCCATGACCGGCAAACCCTATCCAGGCCACGCTCACTTCATGGATGGCCCCACCGACGTCCTGGGCCGCAAGCTGGATGATGAGGCCAAGGGCTTTGATCTGACCCTCATCACCCACCGCCACATCGCTCAATGCAAATCTCGAACTTCCGGCAATTACTGGCTCCAGGCCTTATATCCAGAGAATTTCATCGACCTCTCTACAACAGATGCCCGGCGCCTGGGCCTCTCTGACGGCGACCGGGTGAAGGTGGTCTCGGCCACCAATGAAGAAGGCGTCTGGGATTTGGCACCGGGCCGCAAAAAGCCCATGATCGGGAAAGTCAAGATTACTGAGGGCATGCGGCCGGGGGTGACGTCCTTTTCCCTGGGCCACGGCCATTGGGCCTACGGGGCCGAGAGCGTGGTCATTGATGGGGTAACCGTCCCCGGCGATCCCCGCCGGGCCACCGGTATCCATGCCAATGCCGCCATGCGGGTTGACCCGGTGCTCAAGAACACCGGCCTGGTGGACCTGACCGGCGGCAGCGCGGTGTTCTATCAGACCCAGGTGAAGCTGGTGAAGGTGTAACCGTAGGGTGCGTCTTACGCACCAAAAGTGGTGCGTAAGACGCACTCTACATTCCTCATAAGGAAATTCGATGAAAGCATTTGAGGAATTACTTGCCGGATCCGTCGTAGCCCATGGGCATCTATGTCCCGGTCAGATCGTGGGGGTGCGCATGGCCCTACTGGGCTTGCGTCTCCTGGGTTTCGAGGCGCCCCCGACGTACCCCCAGTTGAAACAGCTCATCGTCTTCGTGGAGATGGACCGCTGCACCGGCGACGCCGTGGCTTATGTCACCAACGCCAAGCTGGGGCGGCGGTCCCTCAAGTTCGTGGATTACGGCATCATGGCGGCGACCCTGGTGAACCTGGAAACGGGGCGAGCCTTCCGGGTCATTTCCACCGAGGAATCCCGAGAGTTGGCGGCCCTCTATGCGCCGGGAGAACCGGACCGCCGCCGGCAGCAACTGGAGGCGTACAAGGTCATGCCGGACAGCGTCATGTTTCGGGTCCAGGAGGTCAAGGTGGACCTCAGTCCCTTCGATATGCCCGGCCCGACCCGCCGGAAAGCCACCTGCATGAAGTGTGGACAGGTGGTCCGGGATAATCGGGAAGTGAGGCAAAACGGCTTCGTCTATTGCCGGCCCTGCGCCTCGGGGGCCTATTTTACCGAGGCCCAGGAGATCGTTTGGCCGGAGATGAACTGGTCGCCTTATGCTAACCCCAACCCAACCAAGCTCGCTGACTCAGACCCGCCCGGCCATCACCTTTGGCAGGGTGAGATTGCGGGGAAGAGAGATGATTAAAACCGTTAAAGTAGAAGACGCTGTGGGCCTCAGGCTGTCTCACGACATCACCGAAATCCGACCGGGGGAGTTTAAAGGGCCGGCTTTCCGCCAGGGCCACACCGTCTGCGAGGACGATCTTTGCCGCCTCCAGCGCCTGGGGAAGAATCACCTCTATGTTATTGACCTGGAAGAGGACGAGATCCACGAAAACGAGGCCGCGGCCCTCATGGCCGGGGCCCTGGCCGGAGAGGGTATCGTCTGGGAAAACAATCCCCGGGAAGGCAAGATCGACCTCTATGCCGCCTATAACGGTCTGGTAAAGGTGGACGTCCCGGCTCTGGCCGCCTTTAACCTGGTGGATGAGGTCATGTGCGCCACCTTGCACAACCACATGCCGGTGAAGAAAGGCGAGAAAGTGGCGGCCACCCGGGCCATTCCCCTCATCATGAAGCGGGCCGCCATCCAGCGGGCCGCGGCCATCGCCCGCCAAAACGGGGCGGTGTTATCCGTTACCCCTTTGCGGCAGGCCCGGACCGCACTGATCATCACCGGCAACGAGATCTATCACGGCCTGATCCAGGACCGCTTCGCCCCGATTCTTACCCGGAAAGTGGAGGCCCTGGGGTCGGAAGTGGCGGCGGTGAACTTTCTCCCGGACGATGCCCAGGCCATCGCCCTGACCATCCGGAGCCACTTGGGACGGGGTTGCGATCTCGTGTTATTGACCGGCGGCATGAGCGTCGATCCCGATGACGTCACCCGCCACGGCATCCGCCTGGCCGGGGCCGCGGAGGTGCATTACGGTACGGCGGCGCTCCCCGGGGCCATGTTCCTGGTGGCCTACGTGGGCCAGACGCCCGTTTTAGGGGTGCCGGCCTGCGCCCTGCACCACCCGGTGACGGTGCTGGACCTGGTGCTGCCGAGGATTTTAGCGGGTGAGCATATCGGCAAGGTTGAGCTCGCCCTCCTGGGGCACGGGGGCCTGTGCCGCGACTGCCAGGTCTGCACCTATCCCGCCTGCCCTTTCGGCAAGGGCGGATAACGTGGGCCGGAGCAATTTAACCTGGACCGCTGAAAGCTGGGATGGATGAAGACATGACCCCAAAGATCACCTACTTGCGGATGTCCATCACCGACCGCTGCAATCTCCGCTGCTTCTACTGCTCCTACTGGCAGGACTGGGAGAAGCTGCCGGCTTCGGAAATCCTACGGTATGAGGAACTGCTGCGGGTTGCCGACATTGCCGCCCGGATGGGTATCCGCAAAATCCGGATCACCGGCGGCGAGCCCCTGGCGCGCAAGGGTGTGGCCAATTTGATTCGTGGTCTCAGGCACATTCCCGGCATCGACGAGGTCTGCCTGACCACTAACGGGACATTCCTGGCTGAGATGGCCCCGGACCTCTATGATGCGGGCCTTCGCCACCTGAACGTCAGTTTGGACACCTTGCGGCCTGACCGCTACCTAAAGATTACCGGCAAGGATAATCTGGATAAGGTCCTGGCCGGTTTGGAGCGAGCCGCGGTTTTGGGGTTTTATCCTTTGAAGATCAACTGCGTGGCGCTAAAAGGGATCAATGATGATGAACTGCTGGATTTGGCGCTCCTGGCCCGGGAGCATCCCTTCCAGGTGCGCTTCATCGAGCTGATGCCCACGGGTTCTCACCGGGAGTGGCAACGGCATTTCCTGCCGGTGGCCGAGGTGCGCAAGCGGCTGGCGGTCCTTGGCGAACTGACGGAAGTGGCCCGAGGCGCCACAGCCGGCCCAGCTCGCATCTTTAAGGTTCCGGGATTTGCGGGAGAATTAGGATTGATCAGTCCGATGAGCGAGCACCACTGCAACTCCTGCAACCGCTTGCGTCTCACGGCCCAGGGCCGCTTGCGGCCCTGCCTGCTGGCCGAGTCGGAGGTCGATCTGAAGAAGGCCCTGCGTCAAAACTGCTCCCATGAGGCGCTGGCCTGCATCTTTCTGGAAACCATAAGACTCAAGAGCAGCAGACCTGAATACATTTTGGGAAACCAGGCATCCCCTTGCCCCTCCATGGCGGCCATCGGTGGGTGAAGATTTTAGTTAGGAGTGATAACCGGTATGGACTGTATTAGTCGCGTGCGACGAGGCCCTCAAAGTCATGAAATCCTGCTTATCAGCACTCTACTCTATAGATCTTGAGAGACCGGCAACCCCGGCGGTTCCACCAGGGCCGGTTTTTCCCAACTTCAGGAGGATTAAGCCTCGATTTTCACATGATCCGGCAGATTCGGTAGGCAGAAAATTAACCACCAAGACACAAAGAACACAAAGGTTCACAAAGAGAAAAATATTTCTTGGTGTTTCTTGGTGTCCTTTGTGCCTTTGTGGTAAATCTTTGAAGATTTTTGGTTCCGGCTTGTCCGGATTAGGAAGAAAAAAATTGCGGGGTTTGAGATCAGTAGGGATCGTAGATGACAGCCGGGCACGCCTGACAAACATCTCGCTCTAACTGCAGCTCCATAGCAAACCGGGTTAATTTGGCGATGCCGAGGGGGTAAACCATTAGGGATAAATTTGCTTCCCCTTGGGTTCGCCGGAAAATTTCCGGTAGAGGTGGTCCTCGGAGGAGTCGGCTGAAATGTGGCAAAGAGAGATTAATACGACCCCCATGATCGTACCGATAAACAGGCCTAACAGAAAGAGCGCCATTGCCTTCTCCTGATTTTTAATGTCTTATCGGCTCACCGGGAGAAAGACTTTAATCTCCAAGCATGATAATCGCGTTATCGGTTTTCGGTTAAAAAGACCAGGATTATCAGCAAGTTGAAACTTAAGTTGGTTGCATTGGAAACAGTCGCGCATGATCCGTTGGCTCACTCAAAACAATGAAAAGCTTGGTGGCACAGACTTTCCAGCCTGTGCCGGGACACCCGGGGGCGGGTGTCCTACGCAAGCCTTGAGGAACTTTTCAGGACAGTCGCTTATGAGCCTTTGGCTCACCCTAAATCATGGATAATTCTTGATGGGCACACTCCTAACTTTGAACTTTGAACCTTGAACTTTGAACTTTTCGTAACAGAACCGGTTATAAGCCGAATCTGCTCACCTCCAAGGATGGAAATTTCCGCGCCTGCCGGGGGGAGAAGAGGGATCCTTTAAAATTTGTCGAAGTTGTCGGCCACCCGGATAACTGCAGGGCCCAGGATCACCACCAGGATGGCCGGAAAGATGAAGAGGATGAGAGGAAAGACCAGCTTTACCGGGGTTTTGGCCGCCTTTTCCTCCAATTTTTGGCGCCGGTTGGTGCGCAGGGCTTCGGACTGCACCTTTAAGGTCTGGGCAATGCTGGTGCCGAAGCGCTCGCTTTGAATCAAGATATTGCACAGGGAGGCCACCTCATCCACCCCGGTGCGCTCCGCCAGGTTGCGCAAAGCCTGCTCCCGTTTCATGCCGGCATTGATCTCCTGGTTAACCTTGATGAATTCCCGGGGGAGGTGCTTAATGGAGTGCATGAGCTCTTCCGCCACCCGCTTCATGGCGGCATTCAACCCCTGACCCGCCTCCACGCACACCACCATCAAGTCCAGGGCGTCCGGCAATTCCTCCCTAATTTGGAACTTCCTGGCCTCCACCCGATTCCCCAGGATTATGGAGGGTAGGAAATACCCCAGGGTGAACAACAGATATAAGAAGGCCAGGGTTAAAACCCAGGAAACTCCATAGCTTTGCAGGTAAGGCCAGGCCAACATCGGCAAGGCCAGGCACAAACCCAGGCGCAGGCCCACGTAAACGTGCAAGGCCCTTTCGCTCTCAAATCCGGCCTGGTTCAGCTGTTTTTGCACCTCCTTCATCTTGGAGGTGTCTTTAGACAGACCAAGAAGGTCATTCAGCTTCCTCACCACAAACGGAGGTAAGAAGCTGGTGGGCCGTTCCGCGAGGTTAATCAGCTGATCCGAAGGCTTCAAGGGCTGGAGCCGCTTCCGGATGCGGGCGTTGCGGCCCTTGAGCTGCATCGCCAACAGGATGACCGCCAATGCCGCCAAGCACAGGCCGAACAGGTAGGAAAACAGGTCCATGGCGCCCTCACATCTTAATGTTGACGATCTTGCGGATGATCAGGATCCCCAGTAATTGCATGATCACAGCCACAGTGGTCAGGGTCTTCCCCAAATCCGTGGTGACCAGAAGCATGATGTGGTCCGGGGCCCGGAAAAATAGAACCAGGCAGGTCAAAGGCGGCAAGGCGATCAAAATCATGCCCGACAGCCGCCCCTCCGCGGTCATGCCCTTTATCTGATTGCGCAACTTGAAACGATCCCGGATCAGGGTGGCGATTTTTTCCAACACTTCCGCCAGATTGCCCCCGGTTTCCCGCTGAATCATCACCGCGGTGGTGAAAAAACTCAGGTCCCGCAAGTCCACCCGCCGGCAGAGATTACGCAGGGCCAGATTCAAGTCCAGGCCGTGGTTAAATTCTTTAAAGGTTTTGAAGAACTCCCCTCCGATGGGATCACCCATCTCCTTGGCCACCAATTGCATTCCCGAGGTAATGGAATGCCCCGCGCGCATGCCCCGGGCGATTAAATCCAGGGCGTCGGGCAATTGTTTTTCAAACTTCTTCAGGCGGAAATTCCCTTTTTTCTTGAGGATGTAATAAGGCAGCCATAATCCCAGGACTCCCCCCACCAATCCGGCCACGGCCCCTCCCTGGGTGAACCCCGCCACTCCCCCGATTAATCCCATTATCAAGATGATGAGCAGAAAGACTTCCAGCCGCCAGCGCAAGTCCGCCTTGTTCATCAGGTTTTGCAGGGAATCCAGGACCCGGAATTTTTTTAATAAGTTCTTGAAGCCCGAAAGCGCCGATAGGTCCCCGGTTTTCAGCAGCGACCTTCCGGTTGGGACCTTTTCCTCGCCCTTGATGGTTGCCAGGCGTTTCTCCAGATGCTTGTGAAAGCTCCGTTCGGGGCTCAGAAGAAACCTTAGAATTACCACCAGCAGGACAGCCACCAGGAAAAAGAAGGTGTGGAGGAGGTAAGTCGGCATGGTCATATTGCTATCAGTTATTAGTTGTTAGTAGGATCATTAAGGAAGTTGCTTCCTTTTGCCTCCTCCCCCTTGATGGGAGAGGGCTGGGGTGGTGGTGAAGGCCATGGATTTTATGCTTTTAAGCAATACCCGGCTCAATTCCCCTTTTAAGAATCCCAGGCAATGACAACTCCCCCCGCTATGAAGTCGGGCAGAAGAGACCGGGAGGAATTTTGATTCCCATGGCTTCCAGGCGCTTCATGAACATGGGCTGGATGCCGCCGCTGACGAAGCTGCCCCTCACCTTGCCGTCTTCGGTAAGCCCCTTGAGTTCGTAGGCGAAAATTTCTTGCATGGTGATGACATCTCCCTCCATACCCAGGACTTCATGGAGGCCCATCATTTTCCGGCTGCCGTCACTGAGGCGGGCCAGTTGAATCACCACATTGATGGCCGAGGTGATCTGGTGGCGGATAGCCCTGTCCGGGATGCCCAACCCCGCCATGGACACCATGGTTTCCAGGCGGGTCAAGGCATCCCGGGTAGTGTTGGCGTGAATGGTGGCCAGGGAGCCGTCGTGGCCGGTGTTCATGGCCTGAAGCATATCCAGGGCCTCCCCTCCCCGGACCTCGCCCACAATGATCCGCTCCGGCCGCATCCTCAGGGCGTTCCTCACCAGATCCCGTTGGGTCACTTCTCCCAGGCCTTCCAGGTTGGCCGGCCGGGTTTCCAGACGCACCACGTGTTCCTGCTGGAGTTGCAGCTCCGCGGAATCTTCAATGGTGATAATGCGTTCATTGTTAGGAATGAAGCTGGATAGCACATTGAGAAAGGTGGTCTTGCCGGTGCCGGTCCCCCCGGAGATCAGGATATTGAGGCGGGCCTTAACCATGCCCTCCAACACCGAGGCCATATCCTGAGTAATGGCGCCGAACCGGACGAGATCATCCACCTTGATGGGGTCTCGGGCGAATTTGCGGATGGACAGGGCGGGGCCGTCCAGGGCCAGGGGCGGAATGATGGCATTGACCCGGGACCCATCCGGCAGCCGGGCGTCCACCATGGGGGAGGATTCATCCACCCGGCGGCCCACCCCCGCGGCGATCTTTTCGATGATTTTCTGCAAGTGGGCGTTATCATTGAAGCGAATGGAGGTAAGCTCCAATTTCCCGCCTCGTTCCACATAAACCTTGTTATAGCCGTTCACCAGGATATCCCCCACGGTGTCGTCCTTGAGCAGGTACTCCAGGGGGCCGTAACCCAGCAATTCATCGCGAATCTCTTTACAGAGCCGCTCCTTCTCCGGCAGCGGCAGGGCCAGTTTCTCTTCCCCCAGGACAAAGTCGATGCCCCGGCGCAAGTCTTCATTGAGGGCGTGCTCCGGGGTATTCTCCAGGCGGGAGAGATCCAGCAAAGTGAGAAGACGGAGATGGATCTTGGACTTCAGTTCATTGAAGGCCATCTCCTTTCTCGGATCTTTGGACTCCTTGGGGGATTGAACCGCCACACCGCCGGGTTCTATAGGGGCCCGCTCCCGAATCCTGGCTAACAGGCTCACGGCTTGCCTCCTTGCAACCAGCGCCACAGCCGCTGCCAGACTGAGACCTTCCGGTTAGCCGCGGCGGGGTCCAGGAAGGCGCCGGCCACCCGGCTCAGGTCCTGAGAAATCGGCAATTGGGGGCCCATTTCCGCCAGGGGGCGGCCTTCATCGATGCTGCGGTTTACCGTCTGCATATCGTTGCCCACTACCCAGGCAATTTTCCGATCCAGGAACTTCTCCACCTCCTCCAGGGTCACATTGCTTTTCTTATTCCAAGAGTTCAGCAAGAATCTCCAGGTGGCGCCTTCCAGGCCCAACACCTTCAATAATTCCAGCAGCCTTCTGGCGTTGGCGAGGGCCGGCACGGAGGGGGTGGCCACCAGGATAATCTCCTCGGAGAGTTCCATGGCCTTTAAGGTGATGTCTCGCAACTGGCAACCGCCATCCACCAGGATCCAGCGAAAAACCTCCAGCTGCCTGATATGGCTCAGGATTTTTCCAAGATGTTCCGGGGTGACGGTCTCCGCCTCCTCGATGCGGCTGGGGGCCGGCAGTATATAGAGATTATCATGGTAAATCGGCAAGACGCTTTGCACATAGGCGCTATCCAGATTCCCCAGGTTTTCGATGACTTCCATGATGGTATGTTTGGGGTGCAGATCAAAAAATTGCGCCAGTTGGCCGTAATGCAGGTCCAGGTCCACCACCAGGACCTTGCCCTTCCCCGCCTGGGCCATGAGGTAGGCCACATTGGCGGTAATAAAGGTGGTCCCCACCCCGCCTTTACATCCTAGAAACACCGCTATCCGGGTGAAGTTAGCCTGATCCTCTTCCGAGGCCTTGCGGGGCAGCCGATCCAGGGCTTCTTGCAGGTCTCCCTCCCGGACGGGAAGCGCCAGGCACTCTCTGACACCCAGGTGGATGGCCTTCAACAGTTCGTTTACCGAAATCTCCGGGACGCAAAGAAAGATGGCGGGGTTCTTGGGGTTACCGGTGGTCTTCTGGATCCAGCGATCCAGGATGGGATTGGCTTCCTGGTATTCCAGGAGAATCACATCCACCCCGTTGAGTTGGGACGGCAGGTTCGCCAGGGAATCCGTGTTTACCAGTTGACTCTGGGGCAAGGCATGGATAGCCTCCTGGAGATAAACGCCATTCTCCTGACTATGATAGTAAATTGAGAAACAGGTGGTCATCCCGGTTACACATCCTGATATAAACGCTCCTCATCACCGGAAAACTTCCGGAGTGACGCTTCAGCCGCCGGAGGGTTTCCCCGGGGCTTTGGATCCGGAAGGAGTCGGAAACGATTCTTGCTCCACCTTAAGTCGCCTGATGACCTCTACCTTGGGAGACCGCGGGGGTGGAGCCGGGGAGGCCATGGCCGTTTTCCCCAGTAACTCCGGAAGGTTCACTCCACTGGTGGCCACCTTGCCCTGATCGTCCTGATTCCGAAGGGCCAGGGTTATATGGCCTTCGTGCAAGGCCAGGGCCAGGTGCTCGGCTTCCGAGGGGCTGACCTCCAGGGTGACGGTGGTCGCGGGCTGAGGCTTGTCGCCGGTGCGTTTTTCCAGGACCGGGCCGTACCCCAAGACCTTAAGATTTTGCAGCACCACTTCGGACCGGCCGCTTTTAAGTTCATCCCCCCCGGGCTTGCTGGTGAACACCACGTCCACCCGGTCCCCCGGGGATGGGAACCCCGCCACGCCGGTGACTTCGTCCACCTTAACGGTCATGGCCCGTTTGCCGGGGTCCACCCGGCCGGCCAGACCCTGACCCTTGGGACGCAACGCGGCCTTCAGGATAATCTCGCCTTCTTTGATGGGCGTCGCGACTTCCCAGTGCTGCAATTCTTCCTTGCCGGCGAAGCTGCCCTCCGGACGCCGGGCTCTTTCCTCCACCCGCAAAAACTGGGCATCCATGGGATGACCCGGCGCCAGGGGGCGCGCCGCCACCACCACCGGGTGGCTCTTGGCGGCCACTTGCGGCGGCGGGGGCTTAGTCCAGCTCTTGACCATTAAGGTGGCGCCCAGCCCGGCGACCACCGCGATCAGCAACCAGACCCAGTTCGGCATTGAGCGCATATCTGCTTCACTCCAAAAGCATCACCGTATCCGCGGACAGGGTGAGGGGACCGGCGAACAGACCTATGAGCTGGGAAAGGACTACATATTGGTAAGGGTAATCCACCTTTACGCGCAACGGCGTTCCCTGGGCCCCGCCGGCCCCGGACACAGTGATGGTGGCGCCGGTTAAATTGACGCTGTTCAGGAAATTACCCACATGGGTCTGAACCTCCGCGTTGGTCCGGCGGGGCGCTGTATAAAGGGCTCCCCACCGGGCTCCCTCACGGCCGGCGTGGGTGATCAGGCCCTTGTAGTAAAGGATCAGGCCGAATTCCACCACGCCGAAAATCAGGATGAGGAACAGGGGCAGAATCAGGGCAAACTCAAGGGCCGCGGTGCCCCCTTCGGACTTACGCTTCATAGCCCTCCGGGGGAATCCGCCGGCCCTTTTAAAACATGCCTTCCTTGGCCCCTGCATGGTTCCCCAAACCCTGCTTTTCCAGCCCTTAACCGGCGGTTGACAAAGTTTACGGAGAGACCCGGCCCGAGGATAATAACAGTTAGCAGTCAGCTTTAAGTTTCGGAGTCCAGGATACCGACAACACGGCCTGACCCCCGCGGCTAACTGTTCCTGTTATCTCGGCCGCGCTCCCCTCTCCCGATTCCTTAATCATCATCCTTCCCCGGGTAGGGACGAGCCTGGTTACATTTTGGAGTTAACCGTGTTAAAGGCAGTGTTGACCTTGATGCCGATGGCATACACCAGGGCCACGATGACCGCGGCGATGGCCGCCACCATAATGCCGTATTCAATCGCGGTGGCTCCGTCTTCAGCTTCGATGAAACGTTTTATTTGTTTAAGCATTTTTATTCTCCTTCCCTTTGGTTAGCATTGATGCAACATTATTCCCTTCGTTTTCCCATCGGCATTTTTCAAGATAAGCTAAAAATTTTTTTAGTTTGCTGGTCTTCCACCCCCATGGGTCTTTTCCCCCCGCTTAATTTCTTGGTGCGGAAGGTCGGGCCGTTTACAAGATCTCCAAGCGGGGAGAATTTTGGCGGCAAGAAGTGATTTTTTGGGTTTATGGCTGCCTTCCCTGATGATCTCCCCTTGGTCGGCGCCGGCGGCCAGGGTCAACACGGCCGGAGAAATTCCGATGTTCTAATGACTTCGGGCTTTCCTTCTCGACCGCGGCGGGCCTGCATCTTAAGTCTTGGCTCTCTGCGATTACCCTCATCCGTTTAAGGTATCCTCTCAATCACCTCGCCCCCTATTACATTTAAGGTTGCGGGCCGGTTATTACATCGCGGAGTTAACCGTGTTAAAGGCGGTGTTGACCTTGATGCCGATGGCATACACCAGGGCAACGATGACCGCGGCGATGGCCGCCACCATAATCCCGTATTCAATCGCGGTGGCTCCGTCTTCAGCTTCGATGAAACATTTTACGTGTTTAAGCATTTTTTTTTCCTTTCCTCGGTCGTGATATTATTGACCTCGTAGATTATTTATCGGCAATTTCTAAGGAGTCTTTAAAATCCCTCCCATTCCCGGCAGCGCCGCCACCCGGCCAACCTGGTTTTCGGGGTAAGCGTCCGGCGGCGGAACCGTGAAGTTGACAGTCTTCGGGAAGGGGCCTATAATCCCGCTATCTCGTTGGCCGAAGGTGATGCTTATGGCTGGGATGGGTGTCTATGCCCGGGCCATGCGGCTGCCGTTCCTCACGGGCTCCCTGTGGCCGGTGTTGGTGGCCGCGGCCCTGGCCTACTTACTGGAGAGGGCCTGGAGTTTCACTTATTTCGGGCTCACCGCCCTGGGAGTAGCGGCCCTGCACCTGGGGGCCAATCTCTTGAACGATTACTACGACTCCTTCGGCAGCGATCCCTTGAATGAGCACGTGACCCCCTTCAGCGGGGGCAGCCGGGTCATCCAGAATCAGGAGCTCAGCGCGGACACGGTGTGCACTATGGCTTACGTCTTTCTGGGGATCGGCATGGCCTGCGGGGTGGCCCTCATCTTTTTAGGGCGGCCCTGGGTGGCGATCCTGGGACTGGTGGGGCTCCTGGCCGGGTATCTCTATTCCGCCGCGCCGGTGCAGTTGATGAGCGCCGGCCTGGGGGAGGCGGCCATTTTTCTGGCCTTCGGCCCGCCCCTGCACCTGGGGGCCTACTATGCCCAGACCGGCAGCCTCAAACCCGCGGCCCTGTTCCTGGGCCTGCCTTTGGGTTTTCTCATCACCGCCATCCTGTGGATCAATCAATTCCCGGATATGAAGGCGGACGCGGACGCGGCCAAACGCCACCTGGTGGTGCGCCTGGGCCTCAGAAAGTCCCGCTGGGTCTATGCCGGACTCATGCTGGCGCCCTTTGCCAGCCTCTTTTTGCTCATGGAGCGGTTTCGCCTGCCGGACCTGATGGTCGCGGGTCTGGTGGCCCTGCCTTCGGCCGTGCAGGCCATCCGCATCGCCTGGCGCACCCCGCCCACGGAACCGCAGTTCATCCCGGCCCAGGCCCTGACCATTCAGACCCACTTTATGATGGGGCTTTCCTTGTTTCTGGCTTTGCTGTATGCGGCCTGGTGGCGGGGGTGAGGGGACGGTTTAGCGGGGTAGCGGTTTAGGCAGTGCATAGGGCAGCGGTCGCCGCAATTCGGCGTGCACGGCACGCCCTTTGGTATGAGATAAACGGCCTGTCAATCCGAAGGAGAAGATAGATGGATGCACCCGTTTTAGTGGAAGTAACCCGGGGAACCGAAGTGGAGTCCCGACATCGAGGTCAGATTGTGGTGGTGGAGGCCCAGGGCCAGGTCCGGCATCACCTCGGAGACCCGGAGGCCCTGGTGTGCATGCGGTCCCTGGCCAAGCCTTTTCAGGCGTTGCCGGTGATCACCTCCGGGGCCGCGGAAAAATTTGAGTTCGGGCCCCAAGAGCTGGCCCTGTTTTCCGGGTCCCTAAGCGGCCAGGACTTCCAGGTGGGGCTGGTGACCCAGATACTGTTTCGCCTGGGACTTAGCCCGGATGTTTTGCAATGCGGTTCCCATGCCCCCCTGCACCGGCCCAGCGCCCAGGCCCTGGCCCAGGCCGGGGCGCGCCCCACGCCGCTGATGCACACCTGCGCCGGCAAGCACGCGTCCATGCTGGCCCTGTGCGTCCACCAGGGCTGGCCCCTGCAGAATTACCTGGCCCCGGAGCACCCGGTGCAGCAGCTTATCCTGCGCACCATCGCCCGCATGGTGGGAATTCCTCCGGATAAGATCCCGGTGGCCATCGACGGCTGCGGCGCGCCGGTGTTTTACGCGCCGTTAAAAAATATCGCCCTGGGCTATGCCAGGTTGGCCGCGGCCAAAGCCGATTCCCCCGGGGGCGTCTTAATGAAGGCCATTTTGGACCATCCCCGGCACATCGCGGGGGACGGCCGGTTGGATACCGACGTCATGCTGGCCCTGCCGGGCAAAGTCTTTGCCAAATCCGGCGCGGAAGGCGGCTACGTCCTGGCGTTGGCGGAGGGCGGCCTGGGAGTGGCCGTGAAGATCGAAGACGGGGCCTCCCGGGCCTTGAATCCCACGGTGGTGGGGGTCTTGGAACAATTGGGCCTGCTTACCCCGGAAGCTAAAGAAAGGCTGGCCGCTTATGTCAGCCCCGCAATCCTGAACCACCGGAAGGAGGAAGTGGGGAGGATCAGGCCGGTGTTTGCCTTTTCATAACGGGGATGGAATGAAGATGGTTTAAGGCGGCCACGGGCCGCCCTATGGTTCTTCCAGACCGCAGGCTCTGCTGAAGAGATCGCACAGGCTTAAAGCCTGTGCCACCAGGGCTGGTTTGGTGAAAACGGTCTCCTTCGAGGAAATAACTCCTTGAAGGCATCCATGTTTACGGCTATGAATATCTGCCGTAGGGAGGCACGGCCTGCCGATTTATTATGAGGTTACGTGGGACATAGGATTATAGGGCGGCCCGTGGCCGCCGTAAAGTAATGGGGCGGTAGTAAAAAATGCCCAATTATCGCAGATATTATTGTGGAACCGTTTATTTCTTTACGGTGGTTACCCACAAACGCAGGCCCATTTTGACCGTTCCAAAAGCACGTTCGTGCTTACGCCAGGCCATTGCTGATTGTCGCCAACGCTATCCTTTCAAAATCCAGGGATGGGTTTTACTCCCCGACCATCTTCATTGCATTTGGGAATTATCGGGCGAGGATTTGGACTATTCCCGTCGTTGGAGTATGCTCAAACGCCGGTTTACTCAATCCTTTGCAGATGGACAAAACCATCATCCACCTTTTTGGCAGAAACGCTTTTGGGCACACCAAATCACCGATGATCGGGATTATGAGAACCACCTTAATTACATTCATTTCAATCCTGTCAAGCACGGCTACGTCTCGGCTCCCAGGGAATGGCCCTGGACCAGCTTTCACCGATGCGTGGAGATGGGATTATATTCACCCAATTGGGCTGAAGGTGTCAATATCCCCGAAAAAATTGGCCAGGAATAACCACCGGACACTTCAGAATTATAGGGCGGCCCGTGGCCGCCGTATTAAACCGGCCTCCTATCTTCAAACCCTTGTTCATAATAAACTCATAATAAATGGGAAGGTACCGGAATAAACCAGTCTTTACCCTTGAATGTTGGTCGGTGTTTACGGCGGCCACGGGCCGCCCTATGAATATCTGCCATAGGGTACATGGCCCACCGATCCGAAACCAGGTTATGGGCGCCCGGTTGCCCCGCCGGATTTCACAAAACCCCTTGAATCTCCGGCAAATCGTGCTATAGTGCTAGCATATTCGAAGGTTGCGGACCCAAACGGCCAAGCCGTTCCGGTACCGGGCGGGGGGACCCCGCCCCTACAAATGGTCATTTCCTTACGGACACAACGAAGCAGGGATGCACCCCGGGTTTTTGCCGAACACCGCAGACCGAAAACCGAAAACCACCAATATGGCCGGCGTGGAAGATAAAGGAAGCTGGACGGATATGAAAGTTCTCTGGGCCCCATGGCGCATGGATTACATCCTGGGGCACGACAAACCAAAAGGCTGCATTTTTTGCCCGGAGGCGGGGGAGGATTTAAAGGAGCGGTTGGTGCTGTTTTCCGGCCGCCTTACCCGGGTGATGATGAACAAATACCCTTATATCAACGGCCACCTGCTGGTCTCCCCCCTGCGGCACCGGCCCGGCCTGGAAGACCTTTCCGCCGCGGAACTCCTGGATTTGATGGCCAAGGTGCGGGACTCCATGGGCGTCCTGAAGCAGGTGATGCGGCCCGACGGTTTCAATGTGGGCCTAAACTTGGGAATCGTGGCCGGCGCGGGAGTTGAGTCCCATCTCCACTTTCACATCGTCCCCCGCTGGAACGGCGACACCAATTTTATCCCGGTGTTTGCCGAGGTTCGGGTGATTCCCGAGCATTTCCGTGAGACTTACCAACGCCTGGCCCCCCATTTTCAGACCCTGCCAGATGAGGATTCGACATGCGTTTCTTTAAAGTGATCTTCGCCACGGTCTTTGTCATCTTCGGGATAACCTTTATCGTGCAGAACTTGGAAGTCCTGACCCGCACCGTGCAGCTCCGGATGGATTTATTCTTTTGGAAGTTCCAGACCCCCCAGGTGCACCTGTGGGGCCTGATCCTCTTCAGCGTTTTCCTGGGGGTGTTCACCGCCTCCCTATACGGTCTCTATGAGGTGCTGAGACAGCGCACCACCATCCGCCAACTGCGGCAGAACCTGGAAGTCCTGGGGGCTGAACTCAAGCGCGCCCCCGGCCCGGAAACTTCCCCCGGGACCCGGGAACCCTAAGCCCCTTCCCGTCCGGCGTGATTTTTTCCATGAAGTAATTTTGAGGGGAAGGACAAGGGAAATAGCGGTTAGCAGTTAGCAGTCAGCTATTAGCTTTAGATTCCAGGTAGAGAGGAACCAAACCCGACCAATGACGGCTAACTGCTAATTGCTAACCGCTAACTGCCCCCCGGCCCCTTTCCCCAAGCCTCATCTTATCAGCCATGACGGAATCCCCTTCCGAAAAACTCACCCCCATGCTCAAGCAGTACCTGGACGTTAAGTCCCGGTACGCCGACGCGTTGGTGCTATTTCAGATGGGGGATTTCTATGAGATGTTCTTTTCCGACGCGGAGGCTGGCGCCGCGGCCCTGAACATCGCGCTCACCAGCCGCAGCCGCCAGGGGGAGGAGCGCATCCCCATGGCGGGTTTTCCCATCCACGCGGCCCAGACCTATATCACCAAACTGCTGGATCAAGGATTAAAGGTGGTGGTCTGCGACCAGACGGAGGATTCGGCCCTGGCCAAGGGGCTGGTGCGCCGGGAAGTGACCCGGGTGCTCACCCAGGGCATCGTAGTGGACCCCGCGGCCCTGGACGCCCGGGCCGACAACTATCTGGCCGCGGCGGCCTTTAAAGGGGAGAGCTGGGGGCTGGCCTTCTTAGAGCTGTCCACCGGCGAGTTCCGCCTCACCGAGGGGGAAGGCCCGGACGGGCTGGGAGACGAGCTCTGGCGCCTGAAGCCCGCGGAACTCCTCCTATCCGAGGAGGCCCCCCGGGAGACGCTTAACGCCGCACTGGCCATCTTCGATACCCCGCCCCCCCAAAGGACTTTATCCCACTACGTCTTCCATCCCGACGCGGCCCGCCGGGAGTTGGGCCGGGCCTTGGGGACGCTCTTCCTGGACGGCTTCGGCCTGGATACTTATAACCTGGGGATAGCTGCGGCCGGGGCCATCATCCGATATTTATACGACTCTTATACCCCTAACCTGCCGCATCTGGACCGCCTGCTGCCTTATGGCCGGGACGATTACCTGGGGATGGACGAAGCCACCCTACGGCACCTGGAGATCTTCGAAACCTGGCGGACCCGCAGCCGCCAGGGGTCGCTGCTGGAGATGCTGGACGCCACCCATACTCCCATGGGGGCCCGGCGTCTGCGCCAGTGGCTGCGCTATCCCCTCATCGACCCTGCGGCCATCGAGGCCCGGCTGGATGGGGTGGAGTTTTTTAAGGAGAACAGCCTGCTCCGGCAGCGCTTTCGAGAGACCCTGAAGGGGCTGGGAGACCTGGAGCGCCTCACCGCCCGGCTGGCCCTGGAGCAGGCCTCCCCCCGGGAGATCATCGCGGTGAAGCAGGCCCTGGAGCGCATGCCCCGGCTCAAGGCGCTGCTGCCGGAGAGCCTGCCCGGGGTGGTGGCCGAAGCCGGGGGGGACCTGGACGGCCTGCCGGACCTCCATGACCTCATTTCCCGAGCCCTGGTGGACGAGCCCCCTCACGGCCTGGGGGACGGGGGCGTCATCCGGGAGGGTTACGACCCGGAGATGGATGAACTCATCGGTCTGAGCCGGGAAGGCAAGGACTGGATCGCCCGCTTGGAGAGCCAAGAGCGGGCCCGCACCGGCATTAATTCTCTCAAGGTGCGCTATAATAAGGTTTTCGGCTATTTTATCGAGATCTCCAAAGCCAACCTCCACCTGGCCCCCGTGGATTACATCCG
The DNA here is from genome assembly GCA_964618815.1 of uncultured Desulfobacterales bacterium. Lineage (GTDB taxonomy): Bacteria > Desulfobacterota > Desulfobaccia > Desulfobaccales > 0-14-0-80-60-11 > CAZUBT01. Next base: position 32,590 of record CAZUBT010000003.1, read on the forward strand.
CAAACAGACCCTGGTGAACGCGGAGCGCTTCATCACCGCGGATTTAAAGGATTACGAGTCCAGGGTGCTGGGGGCCGAAGAGGCGAGAATCAAGCGGGAGGTGGAGCTTTTTCAGGAACTGCGCCGGCGGCTGGGGGAAGCCGCGCCTCGCCTTAAAAAAGTCGCCCGGGCCGTGGCTTTACTGGACACACTGGCCGGGCTGGGCGAAGTGGCCGCGCTGCACCAGTACTGCCGCCCCCGCCTAGCGGACTCGCCGGTCTTGCACATCCGGCAGGGGCGCCACCCGGTCATCGAACGCCTGCTGCCGCCGGGAAGTTTCGTGCCCAACGACGTGTTGATGGACCAGGAGTCCCAAGTTCTCATCGTCACCGGCCCCAATATGTCCGGCAAGTCCACCATCCTGCGGCAGGTGGCCCTGATCACGCTCCTGGCCCACGTGGGCAGCTTCGTGCCCGCCCGGGAAGCGGTGGTGGGGCTGACGGACCGCATCTTCACCCGGGTGGGCGCGGTGGACGATATCGGTAGGGGCCAGAGCACCTTTCTGGTGGAGATGCACGAAACCGCCCGCATCCTACATCAGGCCACGCCCCGGAGCCTGGTAATCCTGGATGAAATCGGCCGGGGGACCTCCACCTTCGACGGTCTGGCCCTGGCCTGGGCCGTGGCGGAACACCTCCACGACCTGGACGGCCAGGGGGTCAAAACCCTGTTCGCCACTCACTACCAGGAACTTACGGAATTGAGCCAGCTTAAGCCCCGGGTGCGCAATTTTCAGGTGGTGGTCACGGAATCCGGCGGGAATATCGTGTTCCTGCACCGACTGCAGCCCGGCGCGGCCTCCAAGAGCTACGGCATCCAGGTGGCCCGCCTGGCCGGGGTCCCCCGGGAGGTCATCGACCGGGCTAAAGAAGTCCTGGAAAACCTGGAGGCCGGCAGCCTGGACCCCATGGGCCTGCCCCGTCTGGCCCGGAGCCGCAGACGGGCCGCTGTGGAAGTGCCGCAGTTGGGCCTGTTTCAGCCTGCTGCTGGGAAGAAGCAGGATTGAGAGTTGGCGGTGAGCTGTAAACAGTAAACAGTGAGCAGTGAGCAGTTAAACGCCGGTTATTTTGGTTCATCCGGCTAAAGGGTACCTGGTTTCCTGAAGGCATCTACCTCTCTCGTTCCCAAGCTCCCGCTTGGGAACGCACTTGGGTGGAAAGCTCCTGCTTTCCAATATTAATCGGTTTAAGGACCCGCAAAGAGGGGCTGAGGCAAGCGGCTTTAACAGCTTGAGAATGACGGAGGAAGGAACTGTCGGGAGTGGTGGATGTGGATGTATCAGAGGGTTTTCAAGATGTTGCCCAAGCAGGAGCTTGGGCATAAACCTGCGTTCCCAAGCAGGAGCTTGGGAACGAGGATAGCGCACCCTACTTTGGCGGGCACGGAGGCCCGCCCCACGAATTACATTTTTTACTGATCACTGATCACTGATAACTGGCCACTGACAACTTTTCAGGACAGCCTCATGATGGAATTTATCCCGCTCTATTTCCGCGACCGCCTGACCATCATCAACCCTCGGGGAACTATCGGGGTGGTGACCTTATGGTCCCGGGTGGACTACGTCCTGGAGCGCTTCCGTCAGGCCGGGGTGGACCTGGACCCCGCCACCAGCCCCATCGCGGGGTTCGGCACCCTGTACGGCAACGGCCTGCGGGAGCTGCTGCGAAATCTCTTGTACAATCCCCAGATTCAGACCCTCTTGATCTGCGGGCATGACCGTTCCGGGTCAAAGCAGGAGTTGATCAATTTTTTTGAATTAGGTTTGGAGCCGGTGGCATCATCCCTGGTGCGCTATAAAGACGGGGGAGGATCAATCTCGGTAAGCCCCTGTCGCATCACCCGGACCAAACGACTTATAGATGATCTGGTGAAGCCGGAGCTTTTCCAGTGGCCGCTGCAACGGAAATGGCTGGGCGACCCCCAGGAGGAAGGGACTATCTTAGAAATCCGGGAATTTTTTGCCGCATGGCGGCCGGGTCCGCCGACGGAAGCGCTGCGCCTGGAGATCCCCCTGCCCGAAGTGGAGGTGCAATACTTTCCCAGTAATCCCCGGGCCTTTCAGGTGGTGCGGGACTCTATCCTGGAGGCCTGGAAAGAGGCGCTGTATCTTTTAACTCGGTTTGGCCGCAGGGTTAACCTGAAAAAAGGCGACCGCCTGGAACTCCAGCACGTCAAAGTGGTGGTGGAGAAACCCCGGTTTGAGCCGGAGGAAAAACTGCGCGCCCTGAACCTGGACCCGGAGCAATTGCGCCGCTACCAGGCGGACCTGCTGAGCGGGGAGCTGCGCCCGGATGAGACTTATCACTACGGGCACCGCCTGCGCCGCCACTTCGGCCTGGACGCTCTGGAGGCCTGCGCCCAGCGCCTGAAGCAGGACCCGGAGGACCGGAAAGCTTATGTGGCCTTGTGGGACACCCCTCTGGACCTGAGGGCCAAGGAAGGGCGGCCCTGCTTGGTGTCCCTGTATTTTCGGAAGTTCGAAGATAAATTGACCATGAGCGCAACCTTCCGCACCCACAACGCCATGGACGCCTGGCCCCTCAACGCCTACGGCCTCATGGCGGTGCAGCAATGGGTGGCCGAACGCGCCGGGTTGCCGCCGGGACCCCTCATCGTGATGAGCCACTCCCTGGGTCTGGACCCCCGGGAACTGGACCGGGCTTTGATGGTCATAGGTTCGCGGCCTTTTAAAGTTCATCTGGACCCCATGGGCTATTTTCGAATTACCCTGGACGGCGACGAAATCCTGGTGGAACATCGCTTTGAGGATGTGACTTTAAAGGAATACCGGAGTAAGAAGGCCGAGAGACTACAGCATGAGATCGCCCGGGATGCGGCGGTTTCCGATCTCAATCACGCCATCTATTTGGGACGGCAACTGGCTAAAGCGGAGACGGCTTTGAGGGAAGGAAAGGCTTTTGTGCAGGATTAAGATATAAAATAAAGTTCATCCGATTAAAGCGTACCTGGTTTCGTGAAGAGCCAGAATTTTGAATTTGAAGAATTCATGGTCCCGGAAGCCATAGGTCTGGCGTTGCATGGTCTTGATCTTGTGGTTGGCGCCCTCCAGGGGCCCGGTTATGGCCGTGTCTGGGGTTTTTCCACTTTGTATTTAATGGCCAGGACTTCCTTCGCGCCGGACGCGGCGCCCCCGGCCTCGGGGCAGAACATAACGGCATCCGCGCCGATGGCTTTGGCCTGGGTGATAAACCCGGCCATGGAGCCGGAGTCGCCGGCTTGGAGCTCAGTGGATTTGGGACCCGCCAACACTGCGAACACCTGATAAGGTTTGGCAGGGGGCGCAGTGAGCACTTCCACCGAGGTGGTGGGCGGATACTTCATATCCATGAGATGAGAGTAAGCAGAAAGGTCCGGCCCTCCTTGGGGAGGTCTTTCCTTCAGGCAGAGAAAGTTAGCTTCATTGGCTGCCGAGAAGAAGGTCTTCGCCTGGACGTTGGGGTTGGCAGCCGGTTCCAGGCCGCTGCATCCCACCAACAGGCCCAGGGCTGCAGCGCCCACCAGAGAAACCAGATAAGTCATTTTACCACCGTGTGCTCTTTAATTGTTATAAACATAATTGTAGGGGAGCATTTTTGCAACCCGTTAAACCAGGTTTATTGAAAAAACTCTTGGCTCCGTTCTCCGGGTTTTTACTAATAAACCGCCAGGAGGATCTGGACTGAACCTGTGATCCAGGATTCCCAGGCATCCCCTTGGGCGTGCATCCGGAACTGCGCCGGCGCTCTAAACCGGCGCGGTGTTTGAAAAAGTTGTCCAATTTTTCCATATGCTTACGCAGCAGTAGTATTTGGAGGACTTCCTTGAAGATTTTTTGATAATTTCCTTCGGATTACCACGATTTCGGTGCGGTTGACAGGCAAAGTTCTAAGGGGGAAAGTAGAGATTTCCGGCCAGGGGCGTTCCCAAGCAGGAGCTTGGGAACGAGAGGGCGGCAGGTGGCTGGCCGGCGGGTCAGGTTATGGCATTTGCAGTCGGGGACCCCTAACTAAAAAACCAAAACTGAACCCTGAAAAGCAAAAACGAAAAGCTGAAAGCTCACCGCTCCTCAAACCTCCAGGGAAGTCAGGCCTTCCCGGATGGCGTACTTGGTAAGTTCCGCGACGCTGTGGATTTTCAATTTGTTCATCACCTGCTGGCGGTGGGTTTCGATGGTCTTGACGCTCACATGGAGGTCGCCGGCGATCTGGTTGGTGCTTCTGCCTTCCGCCATGAGCTGCAGCACTTCCCGTTCCCGAGCGGTCAACACGGAAAACACCGAGGCCTTGCCGTCCGGGGAGCCGTGGACGAAATCCTTGACCACCACATCCGTCACCCCCGGACTCAGGTAGGTCTTGTTGGCCATCACCAACCGGATGGAGCGGGCCAGTTCCTCGAAGGCGCAGTCCTTGAGGAGGTAGCCCGAGGCCCCGGCCTTGAGCATGTTGACCACAAACCGCCGGTCGGCATACATGGAGAGCGCGATGACCTTCATTTTGGGGAACTCGGAGGTAATTTGCCGGGTGGCTTCGATGCCGTTGAGGTCGGGCATGGCTACGTCCATGATAATGACATCCGCGGGTACCTCCCGGATCAACCGCACCGCGCTCCTGCCGTCCTCAGCCTCGGCCACCACCTGCATGTCCGATTCTTTCTCCAGCAAGGTGCGGAGCCCTTGGCGCACAATCTGATGATCGTCGGCCAGAATAATCTTGATACCCATAATGTCCCTCCATTCAGCCGAGATTATGCGGCAATCTTGGCCACCGCAGTCAAAAATGGTTTTGGGGATACCTCTTCCGGTGTATAAACCCGGAAAGCCCCCTTTTTTTATAACCAAATTGTCTTGTGGAAGGCATGATAGCACAAATTTTGCTGGAAAAGTATTTTTCCTAAATTTTTGGCATACCTCCTCTTTTGCCGGCAGATTCTTGGTAAGTCTGCGGCCTATGAGCCCAGGCCAATACCGCCCGGTAATGGTGAGCTAGAGGGAAAGCGCCGGCCACATGCACATACCACCGCCGGGCATGATAAGAAACCCCGGCGCCCACAGCCCGCCCCGCATAATTCTTGCCTAAGCTGTGCAACCGCCGCAAATGTTGTAGCCGCAGGCTAAAGCCTGCGGCTACCGATACTGTCCATTTTTTGGTTGAAAGCTGAGACCTGACAGCTCACCGCCTATCTGTTACCGAAAACCGCAAACCGAAAACCGAAAACCGGTTTAATGCCCCAGGGTGAAGATCTTCTTCCCTTCCCCCGGCCGCATGACGTGTACCGCACAGGACAGGCAGGGGTCAAAGGAGTGGATGACCCGCACCACTTCCAGGGGCTGATTCACATCCTGCACCGGGGTGCCGATGAGGGCCTTTTCCATGGGCCCCATCTGCCCGGCGGTATCCCGGGGGGAGGCGTTCCAGCAGGTGGGCGTGACGATCTGGTACCGGGCAATCTTGCCCCCGGTGATCTGCAGCCAGTGCCCCAGCGCGCCCCGGGGCGCCTCGGTGAGGCCGATGCCGGCGCCGGTCGCGGGAACCGAAGTCGGGACGGCCACCGCGCCCCCGGTAGTGAGCTGATTCACCCAGGTCCCCATGGCCTGGGCCACCTTCAGGGTTTCCGCCGCCCGGGCCAGGTGCCGGTCCATGACGGAGATTCCCGCCCGGTAATCGCCGTTGACCCACATGCGGGCCAAGGCCCCGGTCTCATAGGGCGCATCCAGATAACGGGGCGCCTTCAGCCAGGAATAGGCCCCGGTGGGGGGGGCAGGAGCGGCTCCCAGCTTGGGACGGGCCGTGGGGCCCTTGGGGCGCTTTGGGGTGGTGACTCCCACCGCGGGATTTAACATATTGGTCCGGTCATTATACCAGGAGTATTGCACATGTTCCGCGATGGCCGCCACATCCACGGTTTCCACGGAGGTGGCGCCGTCCTCCACCCGTCCCCGGCGCAGCAGTTTGCTAGTCCCTGCGGCGTTCAGATCAAAGCAGCCGTAAGCCAGGAGATTGCCGTAGCCCCCGCCGATGTCACGATAATCCGAGTAGGTGGCGGCCAGGGCCTGGGCGTCGGGAATATAGGTGTTGCTGATGAACGAGGTGATCTCGCTCAGAACGGCCTTGAATTTGGTGATGGCCGCGGTGGTGGGTTGCGTGGTGAACCCCCCGGGAATATAGGTGGGCGGGTGCGGCAGGCGGCCGCCGAAGATGGCCCCCATTTCGTGGGCCTTGCGCCGCATATCCAGGGCCGTGACATAGTGGTTGACCAGGGTGGCGGTGGTGGCGTCGCTGAACCGCCGGTCAATATTCCAACTGGGCTGCCAGGGCGGCATGTCCGGCCCCTTGATGAAATCCGGCGCGGCCAGATGGTAAAAGTGCAGAATATGTGAATCAATATGGTTCGCGCCCAGGACCAGGTTGCGCATGATGATGGCATTGGCGGGCGGGGTGACCCTGTAAGCCTGCTCTTGAGCCAGCACCGAGGCCAGGCCGTGGGACACCGGGCAGACCCCGCAGATCCGCTGGGTAATGTGCTGGGCATCCATGGGATGGCGCTTCATGAGGATGGCTTCGAACCCTCGGAACAGGGTGCCCGTGGCCCAGGCGTCCACCACCTGCTGGACGCCGTTGACCGTATCTACCATAACTTTTATCTTGAGGTGTCCTTCCAACCGGGTGACCGGATCAATGATGGTTATCGTAGCCATATATCGGACTCCTAATAATCGAAGTGGTTAATGGCAAGAGTTACAATTTCCCTGGTTCGCCTCAATAAACGCGGCGCTATGGGGTCCTTGGCCCCCGCCTCCCCCTCCACCGCCACCCTCGTCATCATGGCAGGAATTGCAGTTGAGATTGGTGCCTCCATGAGGATTGTACAGGGCCGTGACGAAGGGGGTGTTCCCGGGAAAGCCCGGCTCCGTGCAACTTATGCAGGGGGCATTGGCGTTGACGCACCAGTTGGTGCCGTTATTCCACAAGATAGAGGGACAGTTGGCGTAGGTCGCCGGCCCCCGGCAGCCCTTACTCGAGAGGCATGTTTCGGTGTTCTGACGGGGACATTGGCTGTGGACGGTCCGGTTGAAAAGCGCGGTGGGCCGGCTGTTTTTATCCAGGGGAATGTCATTGCCCAACAACAGTTGGGCTACGCAATGGACAATCCAATCCGGATGCGGCGGACAGCCCGCGATATTGATGGTGGGTTGGCGGGTAACCGTGTTGACCCCCTTAATCTTGGCCGGATTGGGGGCCGCGGCAGGAATGCAGCCCCAGGCCGCGCAGTTGCCGATGCTCAGAATCTTGGCGGCCCGGCTGGCCATGTCTTTGACCACCTGTTGAAAGGTCACGTCCACGTTGTTATAGGTCCAGGCATAGCACGCGGCCCCCTTGAACGCCGTGGGCACGCCGCCCTCCACCGCCAGGATGTAGCCTCCCTGGTCATAAGCCGCCTTGGCCACCTCCGCCGCAGTCTGGCCCGCGGCCGCCATGATGTTGGGATGATACGCCAGGTTGATCTTGTTAATCAGAATATCCGCGGCCGAGGTGGGGGAAGCCGTGGACACGAAATTTAAAAATGACATGGAACAACCCGTGCAACTGGCGCCCTGGAGCCAGAGTACCGTGGGGCCGCCAGTGTTGGCCAGTACCGACTCCAGGCGGCCCAGCTCCGTGCTGCTCAGCCCCAGGACGGCTGCCGACAATCCGCAGTATTTCAAGAAATCTCGGCGAGAAACTCCCATGCTTATTCCTCCTGTAATACCGGTTTGGGGGCCGGTGGGTCTGTCCCTGATCCGGCGGGAAAACACGCGGCTTCCTCGCCGGGACGACCTGCAGCCCGGGGATTCCATGGCGCTTCCCGACCTCCGGCCGGTTTACCCGAAAAAGCCTTCAGCACCTGCCGGAAGCCGGTGACCAACATCTCGCGACGGTTCAACGCACTTCCTCCGGGGCTTTATCCCCTTTATTCGCTTTATTTAATTGTTAATTACGGAGTCTAAACGATATTTGGTGCAAGTTACAATCAGGAAAAACGCTATTCTTTAGTGCGTAAAACCTGATTTTTCCGGATGGTCAGGGTTGCAAGGGTTCCAGGATACCCTCCTGGAATATTGTGAATATAATCTATTGTCCATATTTATTGCTGTCAATACTAATTCCTATATAAACCTTTTTTTAGCTATGCAAGGCATAAGCCAAGACTCCCCCAAAAACTGAAGCAACCTCTAAGACCCATGGGAGCCCCAGGTTTTTGCGCAGTTTTTTCAAGGACTTGATTGAACTACGGTAAATTACGAAAGGATATTGCCGGCGGGAATATGAACCGGAAAGGAGAGCGGCGTATAAAAAATCTCCCCCATGGTTCAAAAAATTGGCTCGCTTAAACTCAATACTGTTTAATTAGCGCCCATCCGGAAACGCTTTTGCGAAGCCGCAGGCTTTAGCCGGCGGCGAACCGAACCCTTGATTTTCGGGCACGGCAAGCCGCGCCCCTACAACAACCCCGGTATTGGTGGGAGATGAGAGAATTTGGGGGAAGTAGCTTCGGTTAGTTGGCAGTAGCCGGTTGCCAGTAGCCGGTGAAAAAAATAATGGAGATTATATTCAATCTGCTGAAAACTGACCACTGAGAACTGAGAACCGAGAACCGAAAACCGGCCACCGGCCACTGACCACTGACCTATTCCCAGTCGTCCTCCACCTGGGTGAGGACCCCGAGTTTCACCGCCTGGATCTTGCGGTACACCTCCTGGGGCGGGCGCACCTCGCGGTTCACGGTGAGCAAGTCCTTTTCTACGGAAATGCCGAAGAGGCGTTCGTTTTCCTGGAGGTAAGGCAGGATCAGATCCCAGTCGGCTTCGCCCAGCGGCACAAACTCCCCGCCGTTCAACTGCTCATCCACCACCTGCTGGTAGGGGTCCCGGATGTAAAGGGCCCCGCCGGAGGCCAGGGAGAAGAGGTTGGAACCTGGATACGGCGCGGCCTGGAGCCTTATGCGGCCCCGGCTATCGAATTCCAGGCCGTTGACGATGACGAAGCCCCCGCCGTTTAAGGGGTCGCCGGCCATGAAGGATTGCGCCAGGAAATCCAGGGCAGTGCCGTTAATCACCACCCGGGGACGGCCCACCGCGTTGATCAGGGGGCGTCCCGCGGCGTTGCCCAGGACATAGACTTCCCCACCTTTGGCGCCGTACATGAAGGTCTGGCCCACGTCGCCGAAAACCACCAATTTCCCCCGCTTCATGATCTGGCCCAACTGGTCCTGGGCGTTGCCGTGGACGTGGATGGACATGCCGTCGATGCCGGAAGCCAGGTAATCTCCGGAGCTGCCATAGACATCGATGCGCACTTGATCGGTGTCGGGGCCGAAGCCGCAGCCTAGAAATCGCTGGCCGCGGTAGCCGTAAGCGATAAACTGCCGCCACCCCAGTTCAAAGGCCCGGCACAAGAAGCGGGCGTCGCAACTCTCCCCTTCCGGGGGAAACTCCGAGGCGTCCAGGACCAGGATCGCATCGGGCCGGTGGGGCGGCGCCAGTCTATCCCTGGACTCCCGATCCAATCGGCGGTAACGGTTGGGATGGCCCTGCCCCATCAAGGGAATATCCTGGAAGATGGTGGTGAGCGCGTCCTGGATCAGCCGGATCAGGTGACTGCGTTTCTTATCCCCGGGATCGTAACGCCGATCCAGAAGCAGGGTGAGGGCGTTGATGGCCGCGGCCCGGGCGTCGTCGCCGGTCAGGGCCTGGGCCACGGTAAGTTCCAGGATTTCCCGGAAAGTGGCGTAAGACCAGGAAGCCACCCGTTCACGGATGCAGCGGAAAAACTCCCGGCCGCTTTGGTCCTGGAGACTGGTCTTCACCAGGCGGGCCGCGTCGGAGTCTTCGGAAAAGCTGACTTCCAGGACGGTGCCGTCCCAGGGACGCTGGTACCAGGGCACGGTTTTGGGGGCACCGAATTTGTCGTAGCAGTGCAGCGCCCGGTGGCCGTTTTGGGCCTCCAGGGAAAATATGAACGCGCCGCCGTCGGTGGCGCTGCCCCCCCGGGCGTTCCAATAGAGGTCGGCCACTGGACAGAAGCGGGGGTCCTCCTGGGCCAGGGAGGCCAGGGTGGCGTCAATGGCCTGTTTTTCCGAGCACAGCAGCCCGATCTGCACCTCGCCGTCTTGCAGGGCGAAGACCTGGGGCCGCAACATGGAAGTGTCGGTGATGCCGATGAGCTCCAGACGCTTCCGGTGGGTGTCGTTGCGGGCAATGATGAAGAACCAGGGGCCGTCGGGGGAGCCGTGCATGTTGGTGGACTGGAGCTGCCGGTAAATACGCTGCTTCTCCGGGGGCAGGAGGTCGAAGTCCCGCTCCGTGGTGGGGGCCATGGATTCGATGACATACTCCAGGGGATAGCCGTAAATCCGGTGCCACAGGTCGAAGGTCAGGACCGCCACCTCGGTGTCCGTGAGGAACTGGGGGTAAAAATGGCGCTGGCTCAAATACTCGCTCACGGAGAAGTAATTGGCGAAGTCGCCGTTGTGCACCAGGGCCACGTTAAGGGCCGCAAAGGGGTGGGCGCCGCCGGGATGCCACACCCGCCCCCGGGTGGGGTAGCGCTGGTGGGCGATCCAGATGTGGGCCTTGAAGTCCAGAAGCTGGTAGTAAACCGCAGCCTCTTCCGCGTAGCCCACGATCTTGAGGATCATCATGTCCCGGCCCTGGGACAGCACAAATGCCTTTTTCTCCCCCAGGGAGGCGTAAAATGCCTGGTTCAGACGGTAGCAGTTCTGAGCGACAAATTCGTCTTCCACCCGGCGCCAGGCGATGCCGTAAAGCTTGTGCTGCTGGATGAAGTGCTGGAGCACTTCGGGTTTGACCCGGACAAAGTAACGCCAGACTTCCGGGGGTTGCACCGCCAGGCCCGGCAGGTCCCGCCAGTCGGCCACCGCGGGGATCCTCTGGGCGTGATCCACCTGAAACAGCGGGGTGACGAATTGCGCCTCCACCTGGGGCCGGACGGCTTCATCCAGGTAGGCGATTTGAATGAGGTAATCTTCCTCCAGGATTTCCTGGGAGACTCCCAGGGTGCCCGCATCCAGGCCCACCGCGGCAATGCCCCCGCCCTTGCCGTTGCCCCGGTTGTGCATCTGCACGGACGGCTGGAAGATGTGGCGGCCGGACACCGGCACGCTGGCGGCAAAGCCGGTGACCCCGCAGCCGCCTTCTTCTTCAGCCTTATAAACCCGGCCCGATGGATAGGGCGAGGTAAATTCCCGGCGGGTGTTTAGTAAGCGAAGGCCCGGATGTTGGTGGCGGGCGTTGTCTTCCATATTTGACCCTTTTATAGCTGTCAGCTAACAGCTTACAGCTTTGGTTTTCTGTTTTCTGTGGTTCGGAGATGATGCCTTTCCGTTCAAACCACCTGACAATTGAGCCCTGAAAGTCACCAGCAACCATCTCACTGCTTACTGCTCACTGCTCACCGTCTTATATCATCCTCCACCGGCCGGTCGAAATAATCCAGGTGCACCAGGGTGTCGGTGCGGCCCACCAGTTCCCGGATGCTCCGAAGCCCCAGGCGGCGCAGGATTTCTTTCAACTGCCAGGTCCAGGCGTAATAGAAGTTGCTCACCCGGTTGACGCCCCAGGCCACGGTCATAAGGTCCACCAACTCCGGGTCGGTGGTGGCGAGGCCCCGGGCGCAGCCCCGGCCGCTTTCACAATTATGGCAGCGCAAACATTCCATGGCCACCAGGTCCGCGGTGCCGATCTGCACCCCGTCGGCCCCCAGGGCGATGGCCTTGGCCACGTCGTAGGCGCTGCGGATGCCGCCGGAGGCGATCAAGGTTACCTGCTCCCGGATGCCTTCGGCCCGGAGAAACTGGTGCACCTTGGGGATGGCGTATTCGACGGGCATGGCGATGTTCTTTTTGGCGATGTCCGGGGCCGCGCCGGTGCCGCCGTAACTGCCGTCCAGTTGCACCACGTGGGCCCCGGCGTAATAACTCCCCACCGCCACCATGTCCACGTCCGTAGGGGTGGACACTTTCACCGACACCAGGGCCCGGGGATTGATCTGCTTGATCCAGTCGAGGTGTTTTTTGTGGTCCTCCACAGAATAGACGCTATGGAAGGGGAAGGGAGAAAACAGGGCGGTGCCTGCCACCGATTCTCTCATGCGGGCCACCGCGGGGGTAACCTTGTCCCCCAGGAGGTGGCCGCCCAGACCGGGTTTGGCGCCCTGGGCGTATTTGAACTCCACCATGCGCACCCGCTGAATGGTCTCCTCCCGGACCCCGAACAGCCCGGTGGCCACCTGGGTGACCACATGATGGTCAAAAGGATGGAGGGCCTCGGGATAACCGCCCTCTCCGGTGCTCATCAAGGTGTTAAAACGCCTGGCGGCCTGCGCCCGGGACAGAATGGTGTTGATGCTCACGGAGCCGAAGGACATGCCGCCGCCGTACCAGGGCACCGAGAGGGTGACTTGGGGGCGCCCGTCGCCCCGGCGGTTCAGCTCTAAGTCCAGGGAGATGTCGTCATGGGAAAGTTTGAAATCCCGGGCCCGGGTGGGGAAAATGAAGCGCATCCGGTCAAAGCCGCCGCCGGAGTCCCCGGTGCGGTACTCCAGACCATTATAGGGGAGCGTCCCGAATTCCGCTTGCCACCAGGTGCTCAGGAGCAAATCCGGGGTCCAACGGCTGTCCCCCAGCGTCGCGTAAACCGGGTGCACGCTGACCCGGAGGGCATCCGCGGGACAATTGGCCACGCAGTAAAAGGGCTTGTCCTGGCAGGCTGTGCCCAGGCACAGATAGCTCTTGGGCCGCCTGATATAGCCCCCCGCCTTGGTATGGACGCCGTAGGGGCACACTTCCGTGCAGCGCCCGCATTTGATGCAGCGGGAATCGCTGCGCCAGACCCGGTATTTGCTCAAGGCGTTCCGGAACCGGGAAGGGGTGCGCACCGGCTCCCAGGGCTGTCCCGGGGACCAGGGATCGATAGGTATGACTTTGCTCGGTTCTGCCATGATTTCAGCTTCCAGCTTCCAGCTATCAGTTGACAGTTGACAGTTAACAGCTAACAGCTTTCGGCTATGATTTATTAGGGTTGGTTAATCAATGTCCATCCGGGAAGCCATTTCCCGTAGCCGCAGGCTTCAGCCTGCGCCCCACCGAAGCGCTCCGGGTAGGAGCACATTAGTGGCGGCCACGGAGGCCCGCTCCACGCGTCATCTCGGCCTCTCGCCGCTAATCACCAAAAACAGAAAACAGAAAACAGAAAACGGAAAACAGAAAACTCCCTACGTGGGTTCCCGTTTCAACAACTCCCCTTCCCGGTGGGCAAAGAGAGGCGCGAAGATTTCCTTTTCCAGGTCTTCCACGAACATGGCCCGGCCCACTTCGCCCCGGAGGCGGCGCACTTCCCGCATGCCCATGGCTCCAAGGATTTCCAGGAGCTGGTTGTTCCAGGCGCCGATGAGGTTCACCATGCGCTGGGCCCCCCGCTTCACCGGGAGTTTTTCCAACTCGATGGGGCAGGAGCCCCCCTCCTCGCACTGGGCGCACCAGCGGCACTCCAGGGCCAGGAGCAGGGGAATGTCCGCAACGACGCCGTCCGCGCCGCAGAGAATGGCCTTGGCCACATGTTCCGCCAAGGCAATGCCGCCCCCCACCAGGAGGGTTACGGTATCCCGGAGCTTATCCTCCACCAGGCGCAGGTGGCAGCGCCGGATCAGGTCCTTCAGGTGGATGTCCTGATACTCCCCGATCCCCCGGGCCTGCTGAGAGGCGAAGAGGCGGATGATTCCCACCCCCGCGGCGGTCAACTCCGCCACCCGGGTCACCGACTGACCGTCGGCCGGGACCTTGACGGAGATCAGCAGTTCCGAAAATTCCTTTTTAATGGCCTCCATCTGGGCCAGGACCTGGGGATGATCTTCCAATTCCACAACCCGCACTTGGGAGAGCAGGGAGTCTTTCAAATCCACCAGGATGGGTAGGCTCGGCGCCAGATGTTTGATAAAGGGCGCCAGCTCCGGGGTGATGGCGTCCCGGGGCAGGACCACCAGGGTATCCAGGGACCCCGCGGCCTGGGCCAGCATCTGGCGCAGACGGGCGCGGTCGGTCCCCAGGGGGGGCTCCGCCAGCACCACCGGCAGGGGCAATTCCAGCAAGGGAGGCGGCGCAAAGAGCATCCGGCCCTGATCGTCAAAGGCCAGAAACATGGGTTTGCGGCCCAGGTCGATGGTGGTGCTGATATATTCCCGGCCATGGATGCCGTCCCGGGTGGGGCGCACGATCTCCGACATGTCGGTCCAGATGGAGTCGAACCCGGGCCCTGAGAAGGGACCACCGTAACCAGCCCCGGAAACGGGAATTTTGCCGGTTTCCGCCTGGTACCAGGTTTGGTGAATAATCTCCGGCGTCCAGTATTCATCCCCCAACTGGCGGTACTGGGGATTTAAGGTCTTGAACACCAGTTCCCGGGGGCATCCCTGGACACAGCGGTAACAGTCCCGGCAGAGTTCTTCGATGCTGTCCACCAGTTGCCCGGGGTCAAAATCCCGGTTTTTGTAAGCCGCCACCGGGCAGGATTGCTTGACGCAACGGGTGCACCTGAGGCAGCCTTCCCCCCAATCCAGCACGGTGCTGCGGGCCGTGGCAGAAAAGCGGGCCGCCACCCGGCGCACCGGTATATGATACTTCGCGGACATAACCTTTCCTTAGGACTGCTGGTCCGGCCGGATGACCCGTCGGGGCTGTTCGCCTTGGGACCAGTCTTTGGGCGGCACTATCTTCATGAAGACATCCATCTGATCCAGGGCCTGTAGCCGTTCATATATCTGCTGCCAGGCGCAGGGGACCGGCGGATCCAGCTTTTTGCTGATATTGATCTCACACATCCCGTTGGAGGCGCCGCCGCAGGGGCCGTTGAATAAGCTCTTGGCGCACCTGGACACCGGGCAGATGCCGCCGGTGACCGCCAACATGCAGTCGCCGCAGCCCCGGCAGTTTTCCTGCCAGACGCCCCGCTCGGAGGTCTCGCCGATGAACAGGGTATTGAGGCCGGGGAACACCGGGGTCTTGGGCAGCCGGGCGGCCAGGGCCTGGACCCCGGCGCCGCAGGCGATGGACAACACCGCTTCCACCTTTTCCCCGGCTTCCACCACGTCCAGGAGAAACTCATGGATGCACTGGCGATCCACGCTGATTTCCCGGATCTCCTTGGTTTGCCCGGCCTGGCAGAAGGCCAGTTGCAGGGCCGCGGCCAGTTCCGCCACCTCTTTGCGGCCCCCCGCGGCGCATTCGGCCACGCAGGTGTCGCATCCGGCGATGAGAATCCGGTCGTAGCCGCGGATCATCTCCTGAATTTCCGCGATGGCTTTTCTGGTTCCGACAATCACGTTGACTCCTTCGGCCCCTGGGGGGTGCGGCAGGGGAGCGGGCCCAGGGCCAGGGCCAGGGCCTTGATCTCTCCGGCGGCGGCTGCCAGAGCTTCCTCGTCCCCCGGGGTTATATGGGACATCCCCAGGCGTTGTGGTTCTAAGTTGATTTCCGTGAGATATTCCTGGGCATAGGCCACCCGTTTACCCATCCGGGCGCTGCCTTCCAGAAACCGGCAGGCCTGCTCGGGGCAACCGATCATCCACACCAGGTCAGCTTCCTGGGCCAGAATGCGCAAGAGCTGATAGACCTCGATCTTGCTGCTGCACGGCTCTAAGGCCACCCGGGCGCTAAGCCCGGGGGCGTCCAAAGCGGCGGATAACCTCTCCGGCGCGGGAACCGCCTGGCTGCAGGCCAGGATTACTAGTTTTGCCTTCTGCTCCATAACTTACCGATTCCCCGCTCTGTCTTGAAAAGTTCAAAGTTCAAAGTTAGGAGTATGCCCATCAGGACTTTTCATGATTTACGGGTGGGCCAAAGGCCCATGAGTGACTGTTCAGCCAAGTTGATATGATACTCGCCTCCGGTGAGAGGGACCCTGATCCAGTAAATCAAAGCCAGGGGGGAAATCCCCCTGGCCTCATCTTGGTCATTATTATGTTTAATTTAACCTATTTAGTTGCCCGTTGCAATAGACCAGCCCGACCTATTTTAACCGGACAGACCCCCGGATTCGCCCAGTTTTTTCCTTTCGTCGATATCTCCGGGATACATCACCGCCTCATGGCCCCGCTCCCGGGTCCGGATGCGGATGGCTTCCTCCACGGGATAGACAAAGATGAGACCGTCGCCGGTCTCGCCGGTGTAGGCGGAGTTCAGGATGGCCTCAATGGTGTCCTCCAGATTCTGTTCGCTCAAGATGATGTTTATCTGGATTTTAGGCAGCAGGTCCACATGATAGGTGCCGGAACGGCCCGACAGCTTGATGCCGCCCTGCCGGCCATGGCCCCGAATCTCAAAGATATTCAAGCCCACAATGCCGATATCCCGCAGGGCGTCCTTCACGTCGTTGACCTTGTCTTCCCGGATAATGGCTTCAATTTTTTTCAACATGGCAGAAACCCTAATTTTTATTTACCGGGGATGGACGCGGATAATTCAATATTAATATCTGCGTTTATCTGTGTCCATCTGCGGATTACGAATAAGCCCGTTCCCCGTGGCCGCTGATATCCAGCCCCACCTCTTCCTCCATACCGGTGACCCTGAGTCCGATGCTCAAATCCAGGAGTTTGGCCACCACAAAGGTCACCCCGAAGGTAAACGCGATGCTCACCCCGATGGCCAGGAGTTGAATGGCCAGTTGGGACGGGTTGCCGGAAAACAAGCCGTTGGCGCCGCCGGAGTTCACTTCCAGGGTGGCAAACAATCCCGTGGCCACCATACCCCAGGTGCTGGCGACGCCGTGACAGGCCCACACATCCATGGATTCGTCCAGGTTGCGGTTCTGGCGGAAGCGGATGGCATAGTAGCTCAAAGGCGCGGCCACTGCTCCCAACAACATGGCCGCCATGGGAGTGATAAAACCCGCCGCGGGGGTCACTGCGGCCAGGCCCACCACCATGCCGGTGGCAATGCCCAGGGTGCTGGGCCGGCCGTCCAGCCAGCTAAGGAGCATCCAGACCAACGCCGCGGCGGCCGCGGAGGTGTTGGTGGTTAACAGGGCATTCACCGCCACGCCATTGGCGGCCAGGGCGCTGCCGGCATTGAAACCGAACCAGCCCACCCACAGGAGCCCGGTGCCCAACACGGTGAGCGGGATGTTATGGGGCTCCATAGGAGCCCTGCCGAAGCCTTTCCGGGGACCGATGGCCAGGGCAAAGGCCAGGGCGGAGTATCCCGCGGCAATGTGCACCACCGTGCCGCCGGCAAAATCCAGGACCCCCAGAGCTGCCAACCAACCGCCTTTTCCCCATACCCAATGGGCCAGGGGATCATAGACCAGGGTGATCCAGATCAGGCTGAACAGCAGAAAGGACTTGAACCGCACCCGTTCCACGAACGCGCCGGTGATCAGGGCCGGAGTGATCACCGCGAACATCATCTGGAAGGCCGCAAACAGGCTATGGGGGATGGTCTTGGCGTAATCCGGGTTAGGCGCCGCGCCTACTCCGTGGAAGCCCAGAAAATTCAGACCGCCGATGAGCCCGCCGATATCCTCGCCAAAGGCCAGGGAATAACCGTAAAGCACCCATTGGACCCCCACCAGGGCCATAAAGATGTAGCTCAGGGTTAAGGTGGACAGGATGTTTTTCCGCCGGGCCATGCCTCCATAGAAGAAGGCCAGCCCCGGGGTCATTAACAGCACTAAGGCGCAACACACCAAGATCCAGGCGGTGTCGCCGCTGTTGATATTGACCATGAACCTCATCTCCTTACTGCCGTCGGGAAGCCGGCTGGGGCACAAAGATACCCCTGAGCCGGCCAGGGGTTGGACCCCTGGCCGGCATTGGTCGAGGTCAAAATTCTGAAGCCTCCGGGGTTATAAGATAGGCAAGTAGCGGTCGATCTCGTACTGGCTCACGTGAGTCCGGAAGGCATCCCACTCGATCTTCTTGTTTTCCAGGAATTTATTGAAGATGTGCTCTCCCAGGGCCTCTTTGACCAGGGCGCTCCCCTCCGTCTCCTGGATGGCCTCGAACAGGCTGCCCGGCAAGGACTTGATGCCCAAACGATCCCGCTGGGCCTCGGTCATATGATAGACATCGTCTTCCACCGGGTCCGGCAGGGGGTAATTGCCTTCCACGCCCTTGAGGCCCGCGGCCAGCATCACCGCGAAGGCCAGATAGGGATTGCACGCGGGGTCAGGGGCCCGGTACTCAATACGGGTGGCCTCTTCCTTGCCGGGTTTGTACATGGGCACCCTAACCAGGGTGGAGCGGTTGCGCCGGGCCCAGGCAATGTACACCGGGGCTTCGTATCCCGGCACCAGGCGTTTGTAGGAATTGACCCACTGGTTGCAGATGGCGGTAATTTCCCTGGCATGTTTGAGGATGCCGGCGATATAGGCCTTGGCCACCCCGGACAGGTGATACGGGTCTTTGGGATCATGGAAGGCGTTTCTCGCTTCCTTGAACAGGGACTGGTGAGTGTGCATGCCGCTGCCGTTGATGCCGAACACCGGCTTGGGCATGAAGGTGGCATAGACCCCGTTCAGCCGGGCAATCTCCTTCACCGTGAGCCGGAAGCCCATGACCTTATCGGCCATGCGCAGGCCCTCGTCATAGCGCATGTCGATCTCATGCTGGGACGCGGCCACTTCGTGGTGGGAATACTCCACCCGGATGCCCAGGTCCTCCATGGCGAAGATGGTCTGGCGGCGCAGATTGTTGCCCAGGTCCAGGGGCGGGGAATCGAAGTAACCCCCCTGGTCGATGAACTGGGTGGAGGTTTGGTCGGCGAAATAAAAATACTCCAGCTCCGGACCGGCATAATAGGTGTAGCCCTTATCCGCAGCCTTGGCCAACATGCGCTTCAAGGCATAGCGGGGGTCCCCGGGATAGGGAGAGCCGTCGGGCAGAAGGATGTCGCAGAACATCCGGGCCACCGGCTTCTCTTCCGGACGCCAGGGCAGCATCTGGAAGGTGGCGGGGTCGGGCTTGGCGATCATGTCGCTCTCTTCGATACGGGAAAACCCTTCGATGGAAGAGCCGTCAAAGCCCATGCCCTCGGTCATGGCTTCTTCCAGTTCCGAC
The DNA here is from genome assembly GCA_964618815.1 of uncultured Desulfobacterales bacterium. Classification (GTDB taxonomy): domain Bacteria; phylum Desulfobacterota; class Desulfobaccia; order Desulfobaccales; family 0-14-0-80-60-11; genus CAZUBT01. Next base: position 51,738 of record CAZUBT010000003.1, read on the forward strand.
GGGCGGATGGAAAAACTTTTCAATACACCCAGAATGTCCGCGAACCAGAACTGAATGAAACTGATCTCCTTGTCCCGGACAATCTTGTAGACATCCTCAACGGTTTTGGGTGACTGGCAATGCACGTTGGGCCTCCTGGTTTATTGGCTTTTGTTTATATAGGCAATGATTGTACCAAATCATATCTTCAAAAAAATCACAAACTTAATCTTTTTGCCACTTACATTAATGTATGTTATCGTTTATTTTACCAACAATTATGTTAATTATTTCCTGAGATGAGGTGGAAAATGAGGATGGGAGGACGAAGAAGAAGTCGGCGAGGAATTTATACCGTTTTCGGTTATCGATTATCGGTTAAAAAGACCGGGGCTTTCGACCCTGACCTTTCTTAAGCAATAATTTTTGGGGGTTGGCGCAATGAGCGTCCATGGCCCAGGAGGTTAACCCCTCCTCAACCGCCGCGCCAACCGTCGTAGCCGAGCCTTCCTTGCCCAGGCTGGCCCGGAAGCCGAGTCTTTGGCGAAACAGGCGGCTGCTGAGATGAAGGAGTCGACTAAGCGTCTCCAACGTGTGGTAGTGCGGGGTGATCGGGCCGTGGCGATCTTTGCAGGTAAGCAATGGCACAACTTCGTGCGGGAAGGCGGGGAAAGGAAGTCAGACAATGGCGCACCCGGCTTTGTCAGCCGGTAAAGGTTCGCTAAAGCTCTTTCGCATTGGCCCCACCCAAGTCTGATATTCAGATTATATCTACAATTTTTCAGGGGTTGAGGATAATGTACGGTTTTGGCAAGATATTACACGAGGTGGTTACGGGAAAGCCATGATCACTTTTTCATGCCCGGCAGAAAATGCCATACCTCAAAAAATGAAAGGTTGCTGCCCTGTATACGCACCTTAAATAACAAAAATAGGTAGTTGAGATGGTTATCATAACTGCATTTAAGATCATGCCTTTTTTTAAATTTTGCTCTCAATGTCAGATTTAATCTGATCTCGATTTGATGGTTGTCAGCTTAAATCTTAGTCATTACATATAATCCCTGACCGCTGATCTCTGAGCCCCGCCGCTCACCGCTCACTGCTTTCTATTGGCTTACGCGCGGCTCTCCGGGTAAAATAGAAATAGTTCCCGGGGCCTATTCCCCATTTCCCTCACAGGCGCAATAATCGCGTCAAGGGGGAACTCGGTCATTCAGGTTCCTTCGGCAGGTTTGCGGCCATGAAATGCGGTAATTCCAATAACTCGCGAATTTGGTGGTTATACCGATTCGCAATCAAACGGTTATTTTTCGTAGGGGCGAATCTTGTATTCGCCCCAAGTTGGAGGGCGAACCCAAGGTTCGCCCCTACAATTTGATGCCTTTTGGATGCGAATTGGTATTAAACTTTTCGGAGGGTATGCTCATGATAAGCCGTTTGCACCCTGCATTTCGGGTTTCGAAGTGCAGCTTGGTAACGAGGAGATTTGCTCCATGCCGGGGTTTCCACCGAAAACCGAAAACCGAAAACCGAAAACTTTGCGGTTCAAAATGAGCACACCGCCCACCCCGTTTCATACCCTGACGCCCCAGCAGGTCATGGAGGCCCTGGACACTTCTCCGGATGGTCTCAGCCCGCCCCAGGCTCAGGAGCGCCTGGAGCGCTTCGGCCCCAATGCCTTGGCCGCGGCTAAAAAGATCTCGCCCCTGATAATTTTTCTGCGGCAGTTCCAGAACCTGCTCCTCATCATCCTGATGGCGGCCACGGCCATCTCCTTTTTCCTGGGAGAGCGCCTGGACGCCTGGGTGATCCTGGCCATCCTGCTGGCCTGCGCCGGATTGGGGTTCGTCCAGGAATACCGCGCTGAGAAAGCCGCCGCGGCCTTGCAGAAAATGGCGGCCCCCACCGCCACGGTCGTTCGGGAAGGGAAAGAGCAGATGATCCCGGCCCGGGAAGTGGTCCCCGGAGATCTGCTGGCGCTCCATACCGGCGACCGGGTGGCCGCGGATGGCCGGCTCCTGGAGCAGATCAATCTCATGGCCGATGAAGCGGTGCTCACCGGGGAATCCACCGCGGTGAGCAAGCGGTTGGAGGCCCTGCCGGAGGCCGACCTGCCCGTGGGCGACCGGGCCTGCATGGTCTTCGGAGGCTCGGTCATCACCTACGGCCGGGGGCGGGCCGTAGTCACCGCCACCGGCATGAACACCGAGTTCGGCCGCATCGCCGAAATGCTGGCGACCGTGACGAAACAACAGACCCCCCTGGAAAGACGCATGCGCGTCATAGGTCGGATTATGAGCATATTGTGCTTGAGCGCGGCTGCGGGGGCATCGCTGTTAGGAGTGATTCGGGGCTACGGTTGGCTGGAGATGGTTTTCTGGGGCATTAGCCTGGCAGTGGCCGCGGTCCCCGAGGCTCTCCCGGCGGTGGTCACCGGAACCCTGGCCATCGGCACCACCCGCATGGCCCGGCGCAACGCCATCGTCAAACGCCTGCCCGCGGTGGAAACCATGGGCTGCACCACGGTGATCTGCACCGACAAGACCGGGACCCTGACGAAAAACGAAATGACCGCCCGGCGGCTCTTCCTGGATGGCCGGGAACTGGAGGTCACCGGCATGGGGTATGAGCCGGTGGGCCTCTTCCTGGAAAACGGCCGGGAATCGGCCCCGACAACCGACCCCGTTCTGAGAGTGGCGGCCCGTATTGGCCTGCTATGCAATGACGCCGACCTGGAAGGGGACGCGGGCGTCTGGCGGCTCCGGGGAGACCCCACCGAGGGCGCCCTCCTAACCCTGGCTCAAAAGGCCGGACTGGACGCGGGCCAGGTGAGTCCGGACTTTCCCCGGGTCTCGGAAATCCCCTTTGACGCCCAGCGCCGGATGATGACCACCATCCACCGGGACGGGGAAAATTTTTGGGCCTATGTGAAGGGCGCGCCGGAAGCGCTGCTCTCCCAAAGCGCCCGGATACTTACCCGGGAAGGAGAGCGGCCTTTGACCCAGGCGGACCGCGGGGAGATCATGGCCCGGGCGGGCGCTATGGCCGGTCAGGCCCTGAGGGTCCTGGGTCTGGCCTACCGGGGTCTGGACGGGCTTCCCGAACCGGCTCCGGGAGTGGTAGAGGCGGACCTGGTGTGGGTGGGACTGGTGGGACTCATGGACCCGCCCCGGCCGGAGGCTAAGGGAGCCGTGGCCCGCTGCCGGGAGGCGGGCATCCGGGTACTCATGGTCACCGGCGACCACCCCGTCACCGCCGTGGCCGTGGCCCGGGAGGTGGGGCTGATTAATCAGGGGTCAGTGATCAGTAGTCCGGGGTCAGAAGGAAATAGTAATAAACCTGGCCACGGGCCACGGGCCACGGGCCACTCCCAGGTGGTCACCGGCACGGAATTGAACCGCCTTACCGACGAGGAGCTTAAAGAAGCCCTGAAAGAAGTGCGTATCTTCGCCCGGGTGGCCCCGGAGCATAAGCTGCGGTTGGTGACCGCACTCAAAGAGCAGGGTGAAATCGTGGCCATGACCGGCGACGGGGTGAACGACGCCCCGGCCATGAAACGGGCGGACATCGGGGTGGCCATGGGGCTCAGCGGCACGGAAGTCACCAAGGAGACCGCGGCCATAGTCCTGGCGGACGACAACTTTGCCACCCTGGTGGCCGCGGTGGAAGAAGGCCGGGTTATTTTTGATAACATTAAAAAATACCTGATCTATTCCTTGAGTGTCAATATCTGTCAAATTCTGGTTCTCACCGGCTCTTTATTCGTCGGCATGCCATTGCCCCTGGTCGCTATCCAGATTCTTTGGGTTAATTTAATTACCGATGGCTTGCCGGCATTGGCCTTGGGGGTGGATCCCAAGGGACCGGATATCATGTCCCGGCCTCCCCGGCCTCCGGAGGAGGGAGTCTTTACCCTAAATGTCAATTTCCTGTTAGCTGTCGTCTCCATTTATCTTACATTTATTCTCCTTCCGCTATTTCACCATTATTACCATGGATTCCTGGCTATTTCCGGAAGCCCGGAATTGTCTTTAATCCGGGCCCAAACTATGGTGTTCATCACCCTGGTGCTGGCAAAATTGGTGAATGGCTTTAACTGTCGGTCCGATCACCTCTCCATGTTTACCGTGGGTGCATTCCGCAACCGCTTCCTGGTCCTGACGGTATTGGTCTCCGTGGGGATGATGGTGGCGGTCGTGGAGTGGAAGCCTCTCTCCAAACTGTTTCGTACCACTTCTCTGCAATGGCAGGACTGGCTGTTTGCCGTGGCCCTATCGTTGACGATACTGCCGGTGGTGGAAGGGGCCAAGTGGATTATAAGGCGGAGAGCGGCCGGAAATAATTTAACCACGTAGGCACAGAGGACAAAGAGAGAGAAAAATTATGGCCCCGGCGGTTAAGCGCCGGGGCCATAAATAATTCTGGGTGAACTCTTCTGGGTTCTCTGTGCCTCTGTGGTGAATTAACTCCAGCGATCAACTCCGGTAACTGGCGTTAACCCGGATGTAGTCTTCGGTGAAGTCGCAGGTGTCGTAGTAATCCGCGGCCTCGCCCGCGTGGAGATGGACCGCGATGGTGAAGGCCCCGGATTTAATGAGCTTCTCGGCCCGGGCTTCCGCGGCGGGGCCCACCCCCAGGCCTTTTTTCACCACCAGATAATCCCCGAACGCGATATCCACTTTCTCAGGGTCGAACCTGGCCCCGGAGTAACCCAGAGCGCAGATGATGCGGCCCCAATTGACGTCCGCGCCGGCCATGGCGGTCTTAACCAAGGGAGAAGTGGCCACGGTGCGGGCGGCCTTCAGGGCCTCAGACGGGGTGGCGGCCCCCCGGACTTCCACCCGGAAGATATGCCGGGCGCCTTCGCCGTCGGCCACCACCTGTTGGGCCAAGTCCCCCATGACCTGGTAGAGCATCTCCTGGAGGGCCGCCAGGGCGGGGCCGGCCCCTTCAATCACGGGGTTGCCCGCCTTGCCGCCGGCCAACAGGAGAATCGTGTCGTTGGTGGAGGTGTCCCCGTCGATGGTGATGCGGTTGAAGCTCACCGGCAGGGCCTGGAGCAGGAGTTGCTTCAAAACCCGGGGATGCGCCGCGGCGTCGGTGAAGATGAAGACCAGCAGGGTGGCCAGGTCCGGGTGAATCATGCCCGCGCCCTTGGCCATGCCCGCCAGGGTGATCTCCCGGCCGTCGATCTTTTCCTTCAACCATGCGGTCTTGGGGCGGGTGTCGGTGGTCATGATGGCCTGGGCAACCTCCGGGAACCCTCCGGGATGGAGGCGCCCCGCCAAATCCGGCAAGGCCCGAAGAATTTTCTCCACCGGCAGACTCTGGCCGATGACCCCGGTGGACGCGGGCAAAACCAGGGCCTCGGGGATTTTCAGCAGCTCCCCCGCGCCCCGGGCGGTCTCCCAGGCGTCCTTAAGCCCCTGGGCGCCGGTGGCGGCATTGGCGTTGCCGGCATTCACCAGAATGGCCTGGGCCTTACCCCGGCGCAGGCGCTGGCGGGACAGCACCACCGGCGCGGCCTTCACCCGGTTGCGGGTGAACACCCCTGCCGCGGCGCAAGGCGCGTCCGCCACCATCAGTGCCAGGTCCAATGCCTCGGTCTTCTTAATACCCGCGGCCGTGGCGGCAAAGCTAAATCCGGGAATAATCATGTCGCCCCCTGGTAATACCGTTTTCTGTTTTCTGTTTTCGGTTTTCTGTTAAAAAGACCAGGATTATCAGAAAATTGAAACTTAAGAGCCTCTTGCAAAATTACCCGGCATTCATGTAGCCGCAGGCATTAGCCTGCGTCCGCACAGGCTGGAAAGCCTGTGCCACCGGATAGTTTTTGGAGCAACTGAATAGGATCTCAGCCTCAAAAAGAATTTTGCAAGAGGCTCTTAAGTTTGTTTCATTTGAAACAGAACTTGGTATAAGAGGTAAAAAGGAAAAGGATTTACCACCAAGACACCAAGGGACACCAAGGACACCAAGAAAAATTATCTTTGTGAACCTTTGTGCCCTTTGTGTTTCTGTGGTGAAATATTTCCTACTTCCCGCAGCACTTTTTGAACTTCTTGCCGCTGCCGCAGGGGCAGGGGTCGTTGCGGCCCACCTTCTTGGCGTTGCGTTTGGTGGGTGCGGGGCTGCTGCCGTCGCCGTGGCTGAATGCCAGTTGCTGCGGCCGCCGGGTCTCCTCGGGCAATTCCTGGTGGGGGCGGATCTGGAGATGGAAGATCGCGCCCACCTGATCCGCCTTGATGCGGTGGACCAGGTTCATGAAGATGTCGTAGCCTTCCCGCTGGTATTCTCTTAAGGGGTCCACCTGGGCATAACCCCGCAGCCCGATACCGTCCCGGAGGTGGTCCATGGACAGGAGATGGTCCTTCCATTGGTTGTCCACGATCTGGAGCATCATCATCTGCTGGATTTGGGAGTACAGTTCCGGGCCGATTTCCGCGGTCTTGGCTGCGAGGCGGTGATTCACCTGTTCCATTAAAAATTCGTGCAGGTCGGCGTCCAGGTCCTCTCTGAGGGTAACTCGGAACCCGAACTGGCGGAGAAATGCGTCCTTAAGGCCCTGGAGGTCCCAATCATCCGGGGGCCGGTCCGCGGTGTATTCCTCCACCATGTCCTCCACCAGTTCCTCGGCCATCTCCAGGAGGTCTTCCTGGAGCTGCTCTCCGGACAGGATCTGGCGGCGCATGGCGTAGATCACCTCCCGCTGCTTGTTCATGACGTTGTCATATTCCAGGAGGTGCTTGCGGATTTCGAAGTTATGGCCTTCCACCCGCTTTTGGGCCTTTTCAATGGCGTTGCTCACCATGCGGTGCTCGATGGGCTGGCCGTCGTCCATGCCTAAGCGGCCCATGAGGCCCTTGATGCGGTCGGAGCCGAAGATGCGCAGGAGATCGTCCTCCAGGGACATATAGAAGCGGGAGGTGCCCGGGTCCCCCTGGCGGCCGGAGCGGCCCCGGAGCTGGTTGTCGATGCGCCGGGACTCATGGCGCTCGGTACTCAGGATGTGGAGCCCGCCGCTCTCCACCACGCCCGCCCCTAAGACGATGTCGGTGCCGCGGCCCGCCATACTGGTGGCAATGGTCACCATCCCTAACTGCCCGGCCTTGGCTACGATTTGCGCCTCTTTTTCGTGTTGCTTGGCGTTCAAGACTTCGTGCTTGATGCCTTCCTTCTTCAGGGAGCGGCTCAGGGCCTCGGATTTCTCGATGGAGCAGGTGCCCACCAGCACCGGCTGGCCCCGATGGTGGCAGTCCTTAATTTCTTCCACCACCGCGGCGATTTTTTCCGCCTCGGTTTTATAGATCATATCCGGGTTATCCAGGCGGATCATCTCTTTATGGGTGGGGATGACCATCACATCCAGGTTGTAGATCTTTTTGAATTCCTCGGCTTCCGTGTCCGCGGTGCCGGTCATGCCCGCGAGTTTGCTGTACATGCGGAAATAGTTTTGGAAGGTGATGGTGGCCAGGGTCTGGTTTTCGTTTTCGATCTTGACCCCCTCATTGGCTTCCAGGGCCTGGTGCAACCCGTCGGAGTAACGGCGCCCAGGCATGAGGCGCCCGGTGAATTCATCCACGATGATCACCTGGCCATCTTTGACGATATAATCCACGTCCCGCTTGAAGAGATTCTGGGCCTTGAGGGCCTGGTTGAGGTGGTGCAGCACCTCCATGTGGCGGGGTTCGTAAAGGTTTTCCAGGTTGAGGAGCTTTTCCGCCCGGGCCACCCCTTCTTCGGTGACCATGACCCGGCGGCCCTTCTCATCGATGGTGAAGTGCGCATCCCGCTTGAGCTGGTGGGCCATCTGGTTGAGGATGTAATAGAGCTGGGTGGATTCCTCCGCGGGACCGGAGATGATCAGCGGCGTGCGAGCCTCGTCGATGAGGATGGAGTCCACTTCGTCCACAATGGCGTAATTAAAGTCTCGCTGGACGTAGTCCTCCAGGGAGAACTTCATGTTGTCCCGGAGGTAGTCGAAGCCGAACTCGTTGTTGGTGCCGTAGGTGATGTCCGCTCCGTAGGCCTCGCGGCGCTGGTTATCGTCCAGGCCGTGGAGGATGGTGCCCACCGTGAGTCCCAGGGCCTGGTACACCGCTCCCATCCACTGAGTATCCCGGCGGGCCAGGTAATCGTTCACCGTGACGATGTGGACGCCTTCGCCGGTCAGGGCGTTGAGGTACGCGGGCATGACCGCCACCAGGGTCTTGCCTTCCCCGGTCTTCATCTCCGCGATCTTGCCTTGATGCAGGACCATGCCGCCGATGAGCTGCATGTCGAAGGGGCGCATGCCCAAGGCCCGCACCGAAGCTTCCCGGGACGCGGCAAAGGTCTCGGGGAGCAAATCCTCCAGGGGCTCCTCCCGGTCCAGGCGCTCTTTGAAGTGCGCGGTCTTGGTCTTAAGGTCCGCGTCGCTCAGGGCCCGGTACTCCGGCTCCAGGGAGTTGATGCGGTCCACCACCGGAGCCATGCGCTTGAGTTCCCGCTCGTTTTTGCTGCCGAAAATCTTTTTAAGAAGAAGTGAGATCATAGGTTATATTTTATGCGCGTCTGCACCTTTGCGCCCTTGGCGTCTTGGCGAGAGGAAATATTTCTCACGCAAGGGCGCCCAGACGCCGAGATTAGGGTTTCAAATCCAACAACATGGGGATTTCATCGCAGTCGGGGAATTTCACGCAGTTGACGCAGTCGGCCCAGACGATGGGCAGGAGATCCTCCCGGGACACCACCTTAAAGCCGAAGCGCTGGAAAAATTCCGGACGCAAAGTTAGGCAGAAAAGCGTTTTCAGCCCCAGGGAGCGGGCTTCCGTCAGGCAGCTTTCCACCAGGCGGGCGCCGATGCCCCGGCCTTGATAATCCTGGGCCACGGCCACGGAACGCACCTCTCCCCAGGCATCCCAGCAGATATGCAGGGCCGCGACGCCGATGACGGGGCCGTCCGGGTCCTCCCGATACACGAAATAGTCCCGCATCAGGCTGTAGAGATCGGCCAGGGTCCGGGGCAGAATTCCGCCGTCCAGGGCGAATTCCCCCAGCATCCGCCGGATTTCCGGCACTTCTCGGATCAGGGCTTTGCGTATCATGTGGGAACGGTTTTCGGTTTTCGGTAACAACATGAGATTAATATCCGTAGGCCCAGGCTTCCTTAGAAAATGCCCTATGCCAGGTTTTGAGAAAAATGGAACAGCCGCCCTGGGCTGTTTTTGAGTGGCCGGGGCGCGGTCTTACAGTTAAATTTTTTCGTCTTTGCGCCCTTGCGTCTTTGCGTGAGACATTCTCAGCTTCCTTGGTGTACTCCAAGAAATGACCGGTGTTCTGAGGGCGGCTTGCCTTGAAACCAGCCGTAATATAAAATTATAGCATTAATTTCAGGAGAGTTAAACGATATGACAATGATTTCCCAGGATCGGTTTGTCTGTTTGGAATATCGCCTGCGCTCGGAAGCCGGGGAGTGGCTTCGCGGGGATGAGGCCGCGCCGGCGACTCTTACCTTTGTGGCGGGCTGCCAGGAGGTTCTGCCGGGGCTGGAGCGCCGCCTTTGGGGTCTTAGAGAGCAGGACCGCGTGGAGTTCGTGGTGCCCGCGGCGGAAGCCTTCGGGCCTTATGATCCGGAAAACCACATAACCTGGAGCCGCAAAAATTTTCCCCTGGATATGGAACCATACGTGGGAATGAAAATCCTTCCCAAAGACCTGCCTTTTCCCCCGGAGTATCCCCTGACGGTGAAGGAAATCCTGGACGATAAAGTGATCATCGACCAGAACCATCCCCTGGCGGGACAGGACCTGCACTATGAGGTGCAGGTGGTGGAAGTGCGGCCCGCTACGGAGGAAGAACTGGCGGTGATTGCCAAGGCTAAACAGTGCCGGGAATGCGGTGACGGGGACGTATATACCCTGGGATAAATAAAAGCGGCCTTAAGATCTGCCGGCGGTTGAGAGCAGGCCACAGCCCTGCTAACCATTGCCGTGGGCTTCTTTGTATGCCTTCAAAATCGCATTGATGCGGGTCTGATACCCCTTGCCCTGGGCCTTGAACCAGGCCAGAACCTCGCGGTCAATGCGGATAGTAAGGGTGGCCTTGGGTTCGGGCCAGCGAATCACGGCATTTGCAAAGAACGAGGCGTCCAACTCGGGGATGTCGGAAACGTCAATATCCTCATCTTTCATGGCATCAATTCTGGCCCAATCTGTTTCTGATTGCCTTGGGGAATTCTTTTTTTTCATGTTTTCGGGGCGCCCTTGGATTTTCATGACTAGCAGTGAGCGTAACTGATGGCTGCGGGTTAGTGAACCGCATGAACATTCAAAAAAGCCGGCCTGTTTCCAGGTCGGCTTTTTTATGGGGAAAAGATTTTCGGTTTAGATTTCGGTGATGGTGATCGCGGCGGAGGGGCATACCTCCACGCAGCTCTCGCAGCCCAGGCACTCGTCTTCATTCACGACCACGGCCTTGTCGTCCTGCATTTCAAAAACCCCGGTGGGGCAAACATTGACGCATTCTTCGTCGCCGGTGCACTTATCTACATCTATTTCTACCCGCCAAGCCATTAAATCTTCCTCCTTCATGGGTATGCGGCATCAGATTTATTGATGCGCGTAGGTCGCGGGCCATAATTAAGGCCCTGTCACAACGGCCTTTTCAGGGAAAGGTAATATCTCCGTCCATGGCCGCGGTTGCCTTGCCTTTCCGGGGGCGGTTGGGCCGCCCTGATCAGCATTAACCGGGTCCTTGGTCCTTTTCCTCCTGGCCCGCTCCAGGTCAGGTTTCCAGGCCCTAAAAGATTTTAGTTATTTTATGTCGAGGCCGGATGATAGTCAAGGGGGGTGGGGGGGGCAAGCCTAATTTCCCTTAGTTCCCGAACTCATGTCTGGGAACGAGCAGATCATCCTCTGGCGTCCTTTGTACGTTTGCGTCCTCTATTTCTCACGCCCAGGGCCAAGCTGTCCCGGTTGATTGCCAAGAAGGCAAGATGTAAGAAAAACACGACGGAAACCGGGTTTTTAACAGAAAACAGAAAACAGAAAACTTTATCAGGAGGGGCTGAAGCGACCGTTTAAGTAGCCGACGGCCTTGGGAGAGGCGAACCCTTCGCCGGACGCGGGTTCCCCCAGGGCTTCCAGGTCCCGGCGATATTCCCGGGCCCGGCGCACCAGGGCCTGGGCCCAGTGGGGCGCGCCCAGGGCATGGAGGTGGGTGTAGGTGGCCAACACGTTCTTATACAGCAAGCCTTCCCGGCCGCCGCCGATGCCCGTACCCCGGGTGACCCGAAAGGCCATGGCTGCTTCCGGCTCCGGGTCCGGGACCATTTGGGAGTAATGGAATTCGTGGCCTTTGAGGACCGCGCCCACGGGAAAGTAGGGGTTTTCCTGGGACACCTCCAGAATGGTGTAGCCGTGCCCCTGGGGCCGCTTTTGCATCACGAAGTCATAGGGGAAGAGGCCCACCATGGGGAATTTTTCTCCTCGCACCTGGATGGTTTCCCCCAGGTACATCAAGCCACCGCATTCGGCATAAATCGGCAAGCCGTTCTGTGCCGCAGCCTTGAGGGAATGGCGGAAGCCGAGATTCTGGGAGAGGGCCAGGGCGTGGGTCTCGGGAAATCCGCCGCCGATATACAGGCCATGAATATCGGCGGGCAGGGCCAGGTCGTCCAGGGCGCTGATTTCCACCAGCGTTGCGCCCTCCCGTTCCAGGGCTTCCAGGTTTTCCGGATAGTAGAACTGGAACGCGGAATCCCGGATGATGCCGAGCCTTACGGGATCAGTCGGCTCCGGGGCCTGACCGGCAGTCAAGCGGGGCTGGGGCAGGGGAGGGGCCTGGCAGGCCACCTGCCAGAGTCCGTCCAGGTCCAGGTATCTCTGGGCCAGTTCCCGGGCGGTATTCACCGCCTTGATGGCGGCGGCGTGCTCCTGGGGGGGCACCAGCCCCATGTGTCGCTCGGGAAAGACCGCGCACTCAAGACGCGGCAAGGCCCCCAGCACCGGAACGCCGCAGTAGCGTTCGATGGTGCTGCGGATGAGCGCTTCGTGACGGGGGCGGGCGATCTGGTTGAGGATGACGCCCCGGATGGGGACCTGGGGGTCGAAGTGCTGGCACCCCAGCACCAGGGCCGCGGTGGTGCGGGTGCGCATGGTGCAATCCACCACTAACACCACCGGCGTGGCCAGGGATTTGGCCAGATCCGCGGTGCTGTAGGCGCCCTCGGCGTCCAGACCGTCGTAGAGACCGCGGTTGCCTTCAATCAGGATGCCGTCGGCCTCCCGGGCGTGGCGGGCCACCAAAGCCATAATCTGGTCCCCCTCCATGAGGAAGGGGTCCAGATTATGACTGGGGCATCCAGCCGCCAGGGCGTGCCAGGCCGGGTCGATATAGTCGGGGCCTTTCTTAAAAGGCACCAGTTTCCGGCCTTGCTCCCGCCAGGCGGCCAGGAGTCCCAGGGTCAAGGTGGTCTTGCCGGCCCCGCCCCTAAGCGCTGCTATGAGCAGCCGGGGACAGGGTTTGTTCATCAAACCTTCTTGGCTGCGCCTTCTTCGTGGGGAATCTCGATGTAGCTCCCGCCGAAATAAGTATAGACGCAGCGGGCGCCGTCAATGAGCTCCTTGATGCCGAACTTAACCATGTTCTTGTCCTGATCAGGATGCGCTTTGAGCACGGCCTTTTGGATGTCCATGGCCTTGAGGTTTCTCTTGCCCTGGGCCTTGGCCACCATGTCGTAAATGAATTCCACCAACTCTGCTTTGGAAAGTGCCATTTATCCCACCTGCTTTAGAATTTAAAATGCATCGACGTCCGGTAGGTCTCATAGGCCCAACGGTAGTCGTCAATGTGCTGGAAGGCAAAGGGAATTTCGCAAACATCAAAGAACTTCTCCCAACCGATGCGCTCCACCCATTCGCCCACCCGCTCATACTTATTGGCGCCTTCGGCGTACTTGGTGAGGATCTTGCGGATGGCCTGGACCGTCTCCGGCCAGCGGGGCGGGTTGTTGGGGAGATACGGCACTGCCAGCTTGGAGAACATGGGCGGGGACTTGGAGTTGGACACCTTGCCGCCCACTAACAGGGCCACGCCGCCTTTTTCGGAGTCGAAGCAGGGCAGGGCCGGGCATATAGTGTAGCAGTTGCCGCAGTACATGCACTTGGGTTCATTGATCACTACGCTCTTGATGTTCTTGTCCGGGTGGGGCCGGATGGCGCCGGTGGGACAAGAGGCGATGGTGGTGGGAATTTCGCACAGGTGGCGCAGTTTCTCGTGCATGACCTTGGGCGCCGTGCGGTGAATCCCCAGGATGGCGATGTCGGAGCAGTGCACCGCGCCGCACATGTTGAGGCAGCAGGCCAGGGCGACGCGCACCTGGGCCGGCAGCTTGTGGGTGCCGAAATACTCGAACAGGTCGTCCATGACCGCCTTGACGATGCCCGAGGCGTCAATGGCCGGGGTGTGGCAGTGGATCCAACCCTGGGTGTGGACGATGTTGCTCACCGAATGGCCGGTGCCGCCCACGGGGATGCCCTGCTTCTTCAACTCGGCCTTCAAGCCGGCGATCTTGCCCTTGTCGGCGAGCAGGAATTCGATGTTGTTGCGGGAGGTGAAGCGCAGAAACCCGTCGCAGAATTTATCCGCCAGGTCGCACACGTCTTTGACGAAGTCGGTGGTCACCAGGCGGGCGGAGCCTGCCCGGACGGAAAAAATTTCCGCGCCGGATTCGGCCACGTGCACCAAGACGCCGGGTTCCAGGATTTCGTGATATTTCCACTTGCCGTAGTTGTCCTTGATGACGGGCGGCAAGAATTTCCCAAAATGAGGCGGGCCAATATCGGTTAACCGTTCAGACATTGTATTAATTCCTCCTTAGTAGATCGGCACAGAGCCATGTAAGAGACCTTGTGAGTCAGCTTTACAGTTTGATATATTTGCGGCCTGCGGCCTCGGCTTCAAAATCTTCCTGGTGCCAGAAGAAGAAGGGATTGGCCCGGGGGGATTTGACGCTCTGGGGCACCGGGTCCAGACCGACGCCCTGCAGGAAGGCCCGCATACCCAGGCGGAGGATCAATTCGCCCACGCGCTCCCGGTTCTTGCCGTGTTCCGACCACCATTCGGCGATGTTGGCGATGAGCTCTTTCAGTTCGTCAAAAGGAGCCTCCATGGGCAAAAAGGGTACGATGACCCAGCTCATCTGGGCGCCTTCCAGGATGGGGGCGTGGGAGCCCAGCAAAAAGGCGGCGCCGGTTTCGGTGCCGGGGCGCAGGGCCCGGGGCATCAAGCTGATGCAGTGCATGCAGTGGTTGCAGTTCCGGTTGTCGATCTTCAGGGCCTTGCCATCATAGGACATGCACGCGGTGGGGCACAGGGCCACCACATCGGCCTGGATGTCCACGTTTTTGTACGTGGTGGCGCCGCCCCGGGGCTTCAATTCGCCGCCGGCATAGGCCTTCACCGCGGCCTGGTCGATGCGGATGTCATCTTTCCACACGCCGATGACCGAGCAGTCGGCCCGGGCCACCGCGGCCACGCAATCATTGGGACAGCCGGAGAGCTTCAGCTTGTATTTGTATGGATAGGAAGGCCGGTGCATTTCGAATTGCATATGCTGAGTGAGCTCGTAGCAGGCCTCCATGGTGTCGAAGCAGGACCATTCGCAGCGGGCCTGACCCACACAGCAGGAGGGGGTGCGGAAGGCCGAACCGGAGCCGCCCAGGTCCCAACCCTTGGCCGTCAGCTTGGCAAAACAAGGCTCCAGCTCAGGGGTGGTGGTGCCCAGGAAGATGATGTCGCCGGTGGAGCCGTGCATATTGAGCAGGCTGCTGCCGTGCTCATCCCAGATCTCGCACAGTTCCCGCAGGGCCTTGGTGGTATAAAACCAGCCCGAGGGCTGATTGACGCGCACCGTGTGGAAATGCTCCACGCCGGGGAATTCTTCCGGCAGGTCGACGTAACGGCCGATGATGCCGGAGCCGTATCCCAGGACGCCGACGATGCCGCCGTGCTTCCAATGGGTGATCTTGTCCTTGTAAGAACGCTCCAACACCCCTAATAAATCCGCGGCCGTTTTCTTCCGAGCGGCGACCCGCTTCAGATCCGTAATGAAGCTGGGCCACGGACCGGACTCCAGTTGATCCAACAATGGGGTTTTATGCATGAAAACTTTCCTCCCTCGATTAAATGGTCCCGAAAGGGCTTATCCTTTTTTTCACAAATACAAAACTTATCACATAACATTGCAGGGGATTTGTCAACTAAAAAATTGGCAGCCTAAATTTCGTCTACCACATTGACTTCCCCCAAATCCGGCAAATCGGGACATTGGCTTGCCGGGCCCATCACCAGGGTCACCAGGGCCTCGGGGTCCAGATGCCGCTTGGCCGCCTGGGCCGCGGCCTCTAAGGTGACTTTGCGGATTTGGTCACAATAGTTCTTCAGATAATCCCGTCCCAGGTCATAGAGGTCCATGGTGATGACCTGCCGCCCGATGCCCTGGGAGGTCTCCAGCCCCAAGGGAAAGTGGCCCACGTGAAAACTCCGGGCCTCTTCCAACTCCTGCGCGGTGACCCCGCGGTCCCGCACGTCCCGCACCACGGCCAGGATTTCCTTAATGGCCTTGGCGGTGTTCACCGCGGGGGTGAAGGTGGAAATAATAAACGGTCCCGGCGCCCGGCGGAAATGGAACTGGCTGCGGATGCCGTAAGTGAAACCCAGGTCCGAGCGGATGCGGGTCATCAACCGGGAAGCAAAACCGCCCCCTCCCAGGATATAATTCACCAGCTTCAGGGCAAAGAAATCCGGATGGGACCGGGGCAGGCCCAGGTGGCCCAGGCGGATTTCGCTCTGGGTCAACTGGGGGCGATCCCACAGATAAATCCCGGGGGCGCAGAGCTTCTCCGGCACGGTCTCATAAGCCGGGCCGGCGGGGCCGCCACCGCGCCAACTCCCCCAGAGCCGGGCCGTTTCCGCCTCCACCCGGGCGGCCTCCACCATGCCCACCACCACCAGGCTGGAGGTTCCCGGAGCAAACTCCCGGCGGTAATAGGCTTGCAGGTCCGTCAGTTGCACCGCGTCCACGCTGCGCAGCTCCCCTCCCGGGGGCCGGCCGTAGGGGGTGTCCCCGAAAAACAGCCGGAGAAACCGCTGATTGGCCATCTCCCGGGGTTCATCCTGGAGATGGGCCAGTTCGGCCCGGCGCCGCTCTTTTAACAGGAGGAACTCCTCTTCCGGGAACCCCGGGGTCTGGACGACTTCCGCCAGGGTGGCCATCAGCTCCGGAAAATCCTCCGCCAGGCCTTCCAGGCTGATCATTACCGCGTCCCACCCCGCCCTGGCCCGGAGCGAGGCCCCCCGGGATTCGATGTCCGTGGCCAGCTCCAACTGGTTCCGGCGGGCCGTCCCCAGGGTGAGGAGCTCCGCGGTCCAGTCCGCCACTCCGGGTTTCCCCGGCGGGTCCGTTTCGGAACCCCGTTTGGCCATATAGGTCAGGCTCACCCAGGGCGCCCGGCGGTATTCCACGCTTAGGAGATTCATGCCTCCGGGCAGGGCGGTTTGGTGGATGTCGGGAATGTATTTTGTCATATCAGTTCCTTGTTAGTAAGCAGTGAGCAGCAAGCAGTAACCAGTGAATATTTAGACCAGTCGTCAGTAGGGTGGGCACTGCCCACCATAAATAAGCTATAAAAATCAATTCAAATTTGTCGCATAATATAAGTTACAAGTCCACACGAATCGCTTTATCACGGTTACAGTCATAACATGTTAATCTGATGTTTTGTTCTTCCGAGCTGCCGCCTTTCGATAAAGGAATAATATGATCAAATTCTACTTCATCATCTTTAAGATGTTTACCACATTCTTGGCATGTATAATTATCTCTCCTAACTACACGCATTTTAGTATGAAAGGAAATATATCGCCCTTGGCGACGTTTCTCAGAAGTCTCAGTAGCAGATTCTCCCACAAATACAACTGGACAAATGTGACCAAATATATTACATTCCATATCCTTTAATAATTGTGGAATAGATTCTGGGTAATCATCAGGATTAAACTCTTTAAGACTATCTTCATAAAACTTTCTCCGTACTGGATCAAGCTTTTTTCTTTCATCATCAATTCCAGAAATAATTGCTTTCTGCATCCTTTCAATTTCTTTAGTTATTTCTTTCTCAAGTTCTGGTGTAATATCAATAGGTTGGTAAGTTTCTTCGAATAATGGCAAAGGGACTTTATATCTATGTAAATCAGAAAGAGGAGGCGATAATACCTCTTCAAGGCTTCGTTCTTCCACCTCGGCTGATTTCATAAGCCTCGCTAAATTTAACTCTTGAGCAACCTTTGTTGCCAAAACCCCTGGATTTGTCTTGGCTATCTGAAGGAGCTCAGTGTAATAGGACCTTGTAGCTTCATCTAAAATTCGCTCTTCGCCGATAATTCCTGATTTAAGGCATTTTTGAAGGCGCTCATGGTACTTAATAGCTTCTGCACGAGTTTCAGGCAATAAAGGCGACTGCTCGACAAAGGGTCCATATGGACAGTATTTTAATTCCCAGCAAGGTTTACAAACGGCTGTTGAGCGTTTCTTCCAATTATCAAGAAATTCACCGTCAGAAATTGAATGATCGTATCCTAATGATCCTTTCAACAATGGATGAATTTTCAAAATCTGTCTCCTTTAAAATGGAGCATTAAGCCAGCGGTCCTAAGGCCTCGCTTTCCTCCGGCGTCACCGGCTGCAAGACCACCACGGTGCGGTTGTCCTCCCGGAGGTATTGCCGGGCTACCCGGGTGATGTCCTCCAGGGTTACCTGTTCATAGAACTGGAGTAACCGGTTGACCCGGGCGGCGTCCCCGGTCTTCAGGTGAAAGAGGCCCACCAGCAGGCCTCGGAAAAAATTGTTGGCCAGGCTGCGGGCAGCCTGGGCCCGCATGAGTTTCTTGGCCCGGGCCAACTCCTCCGGGGTCACCCCTTCTTCTCGCAAGCGGTCCACCGCGGCCCACAGGGCCGATTCCAATTCCGTCAGGGGCCGGCCGGGCGAGGCCACCGCGGCAATTACCAAGAGATCCGGGTCCTGGCCCGCAAAGGGCGGCGCCGACATGGCCGCCTCCACATCCACCGCGGCGCCGGGACGGACAAACTCCTGATAAAACCGGGAGGATTTTCCTCCGGCGAGAATCAGGGACAACAGATTCAAAGGGTAGAGGTCAGGATGATCCATGCCCACCGCGTGGAACCCGGCAAATAGGGCCTCCACCTGGGAGACCTTTTTCAAGACCGCCCGGCGCTCGCCCCTCTGGGGCGGCTCTTTCACTTCAGGAGCATCCGGCAGTCCCGGGTTGGGGATGTCCCCGAAATATTTGGCCACCAAATCCCGGGCGGCTTCCGGCCTGGCGTCTCCTGCAATGACGATGGTCATGTTGCCGGGATGGTAGTGGCTCCGGTAATATTGCAGGCAATCGTCCAGGGTCATGCGCTTCAGGTCCTGATCCCAGCCGATCACCGGCCACTGATAGGGATGCTGGGTGTAGGCCGCGGCAAACAACTGCTCCTCCACCAACCCGAAGGGGCTGTCCACGGAGCGCAGCTTGCGTTCGCTGATGACCACCTGGAGCTCCGGGAGAAAGCTGTCGTCGTCCAGTTTGAGGTTGATCAGGCGGTCGGCCTCCAGGCGCAGCCCCAGTTCCAGGTGCTCCGCGGGGAGGTTCTCGAAATAAGAGGTGTTGTCCCGGGTGGTGAAGGCGTTGATCTCGCCGCCCTTGGACTGGAGGATGCGGGAGAACTCCTCCGGCCCCAGGGTTTTGGTGCCCCTAAACATCATATGCTCAAAGAGGTGGCTGATGCCGGTGATGCCGGGCAGCTCGTGCCGGGAACCCACCTTATAATGCACCTGCAAAGACACGATGGGCAAGGAATCATCCGGCAACACGAACAGGGTGAGGCCGTTGTCCAAGGTAAATTTTTCCATCTTGATCTCCGGCTGCCAGGCAGCCGGGTCCAGGTGTTGAAGTTTGGTCATTAAGGTCCTCCCAGAGAAAAACGGAACATCATCAGGTCTATGTCCGGCGTCTTTTCCCGTAGGGGCGGGGAGACCCCGCCCCTACGATTAATATGCCCCCCCAGGGGCCGGATACCCTATCCACCGGCGCAGCAAGGACTCTTCCACCTCCACCTTTATGGGGGTACTCTCGATTATCGGAATCTTCGCGGGTTTCTCCCCTTGCAGCACCCGCCGGGCCAGGGCGCCGATTTCCTCTCCCAAACGGTAATAATCTATGGTCACCCGCAGCAGCGCCCCCTTATGTAAGATTTCCGGGTGGCCGCTCACCACCTTGACCTTCAGGTCCCGGCCCCAGGCCAGGAGCAAATCCGCGTACCGGGCCGCGCCGGGCGCCGGGGGTAGATAAATCACCTTGGCCCCCCGGGTCAGCAAGCGTTCCAACCCGCTCCGATCCTCTCCGGCGGAGGCGCTGGCTTCCACCAGAGGTTGAAGCCCCTCGTCCGGGGCCTCTTTGAGAAAACGCTCCTTAATTTCCACCGCCACCCCGTCGTTGGGGTCATACAGCAACCCCCAGGGGCCCTTCCCCAGGAGGGCCGCGCCCTGCTTCAGGGCCGCGGTGAGGGGCGCGGGAGAGGCGATGCCGGTGGCGTTTTCCAGGTGGAACATGGGGTCTTTGGGGTCCCAGGCCGCGCCGGTGAAATAAGGGTTGGCCACGACCCCGAAGACCATGGGGATGCGTTTCTCCACCACGGCTTGCATCAGGGCCGCGGTGCCCAGGACCAGGAGCAGGCGGGGCCGGCGCTGCCGGAGGCGGCGGAGTTCGGTTTCCGCCCCCTCGCCGGATTCAGAAACAAAGACCGCATCCAAGGGTCCCTGCCCCAGGGCCGCCTCCAACCCCTGGACGGCCCGGCGCATCCTGGGGGCGTCAGGGGAGCAGAACACCAGGGGGGGATTGTCCTTAAAAAAACGGTCACAGCCGGTTAAGAGGGGCGGGAGAACTAAAACGGCAAGGAGCGTCAAGAACAATAATTTGTTATGGCCTCCTGAAAAAACCTTTTGTGGTTCAAGATGATAACTCATTACTATTTTACAACATGATTAATTAGGGTCCATCCGGAAACCATTTCCAAAGCGAAGCCAACCGACAACCGATAACCGCTCGCCGTTCACTACTCACTGCTTACTGTTGAGGCTCTTGCAAAAGTCTTTTGGGAAAGGGGGCTAGGGGCTTTTTTGTAAGGGGCCCCTGCCCCCTCTCCCAAACCCTTAAAGGGGGTTGGGAGGGGAGTTTGAGGGGAGGGCGGGGGACCTGCGGTCCCCGGTCCTCCCCTCAAAAACACTTTTGCAAGAGGCTCTATTATCAGTTTTTTAGCTGGAAGCTGAAAGCTGACGGCTACTTAATCAGCGTGCCCAACCGGTCCCAACGCAGCCGGAAGCTCTCGGTGTCCCATGAGAGATGCAGGATCAGGCCCTTCAATCCCTCGAAGAGGGAGGGAAGAAAAGAGGCGTTCGGGCGGCCCTCCCAGGAAAAGTAGATAATGAACGCCTTGCCCCGGAGGGCGTCATCAGGCACAAAGCCCCAGAAACGGCTGTCGTAGCTGTGGTCCCGGTTATCCCCCATGACGAAATACGCGTTGACCGGCACCGTCATGGGAGCCAAATTGTCCCGGGGAGATTGGCCCAGGGGAATGACCGTGTCATCGGTATATACCGCGCCAGCGGATTGGACCGCCTTGCCGTTGATCAATACCTGTTTATTCCTGATCTCCACCTTATCCCCGGGGAGGCCCACCACCCGCTTGATGTAATCCTTGCTGGAGTCCTGGGGGAAGATAAAGACCATCACGTCGCCCCGCTGGGGCTTCCCGATGGGAATCCACACCTTGTTGGTCAAGGGATTGCGGATGCCGAAGCTGAGTTTGTTCACCAGCAGGTAGTCGCCGATGAGCAGGGTGGGCTGCATGGACCCCGAGGGAATGGAAAATGCCTGGACAAAAAAGGCCCGGATCACCAGAGCCAAAATCAGGGCAATGAGCAGGGCTTCGCCGTATTCCCGCCACAGTGATTTGGCAGGCCCGCGATTGGTGCGGTCCTGGTCGTTTTTTCGTAATCGCGCTGGAGTCATGATGGTAGGGGTTCTTTAAGTAGTATGAAGGGGGTGAAGTTCTCAGCGCGGCATCAATCCGCGGGGGAAAATTGATCCTTGGCGGCCCCGCAGATGGGGCAGACCCAATCTTCCGGCAATTTGTCAAACGGGGTATTGGGAGGCACGTTGTTGTCGGGATCTCCCTGGGCTGGGTCATAAATATAACCGCAAATCTCACACCGGTATTTTTGCATCTCCTGCTCCTTTCTCCTGTATCCGCCGCGGGTTATCCCCCGGCATTATGAAAACGGTTTTCGGTTTTCGGTAAAAAAAAGCGATCAGCCGTCAGCTTTCAGCTAACAGATTAAAGATTAAAGAAAAACCGGGAAGACATGTAGGGTGGGCACGGTCCACCATACCTTATTCCCAACAGCTTTTGGAAGGCGGTTCCACATTTTATCTTTTAGACTTTTGCGTCTTTGCGCCTTTGCGTGAGATACTTTCAGGTTTTGCCGGCCCCCCTGGACATGAGCCTTTGCAGCAAGGCCGGCCCCTCCGCAAAGGACTCCAGGTAATAAGCGGCGTTTAACTCCGGATTGCGGAAGGCCACCAGGGGCACGCCGGCCTGGAGGGCGAACTCCTCATCCACCCGGGAATCGCCGATATAGATGGCTTCCTCCGGAAGTAGGCCGAAATGTTCCAAAATGCGGTGAAACGCTTCGGGGTCGGGTTTGGGCCGGGTTACATCCTGGGCCGAAACCACCAGGTCGAAGAAATCCTCCAACGCGTGGTGGCGCAAGACCGCCCGGGTGGTGGTGGTGCGGTTGGTGGCCAGGGCCGTACGGTACGTCGGGCGCAGAAAATTGAGAAACTCCCGCAAATGGGGCTCTTCCAACATCATGGGAATGAAGGGGGCGTAGTCCAGGCTGCGGGCAAACCGGTGAACCGCCTGAAGGTCAAGATAATCCTGAAAAATATAGTCCAGCGATTCCCACACGGTATGGCTGTGGATATACTCCACCGCGGCCGGGACCATGGGAGGCTGCCCGAAGTGGGCCAGAATGGCGTTGTAAAACGCGGTGTTGGCTTGCCGGGAATCGAATAAGACCCCGTCGCAATCAAAGGCCACTAACTTAAGCAAGTTGTCCTTCCGGAAAAAATCGTCCAGGCTTTATAGAAGCATGGTTTTCGGCCTTCGGTCCTCGGTTTTCGGCAAAAACCTGAGGCCCAGGCTATTTCCATACTTCGTTGCGCCTTTGGGGCATTAATGTTATATGCGTTTTCCCTTAGAGAGGGGAAAGATAATCCAAAGCCTAATTTTTAATAATAATCGGCAATATACTCTTTGTCAATAAAGACCCCTTGGCTTTGTCAATAGCACATACAGATGTCCGGTTTTCATAGCACATAAAATGTCCGGTTGAGTTTTTTGATGATTTCCCTTATCCTAAAGAGGTCTCGCCGGAGGATAGGGCAACGCTGGAGAGCGACCCGAGCGCCGGCGGGATGTCCGGGGAAGAGGGGGAAGTGATAAGCTTCCCCTTTCCCATTTTTAACCTCTTCTCTGGACCCCAAAGCGATAAACTCCGGGGGTCTGGGGGCTGGCCCCCAGGGTTGCACCCCAGGGCTTGTCCGTTATGGTCATACCGGCCAATCACCCGCTTTTTCCAGATTACGGCATAGGTCCCGTCCAGGTGTTCCAGGACGTCCACCCGGCATTTGACAAAGTGGTGGCGAAACCGGGACGGCTCAATCTGCAGGGTGTGTCAATAGCACATACAGATGTCCGGTTTTCATAGCACATAAAATGTCCGGTT